>CALXRQ010000021.1 GCA_944390895.1 uncultured Alphaproteobacteria bacterium | reverse complement strand
CGTAGCTCAGGGGTAGAGCGCAACCTTGCCAAGGTTGATGTCGAGGGTTCGAATCCCTTCACCCGCTCCAATTCAAAACCACTTTCTTCGAAAAGTGGTTTTTTATTTACGGGTAGCGTTTCAAGCGGCGCAAGGCTTGCTTTCAACGGACGGGATTAATCCCTGTCTTGCTCGTAAGGCTTTTTTCAAAAGCAACTCGCTGCGGGCACTCAGCCGGTAAGTAACTTGCCGCGCAGGCGTCGGCCAGCTTGCAAGTTAACCGTCTTTCGCCTGTCGTCGGAAAACAATTCACCGGATTGTTTTCTTTCCTTCAGCCCGCTCCAATTCAGGTCTGTGCAGCGCTTATTCCGTTCAGATAAACTTTTTGCGTTTTTTGTGAAAAAAGACTTTGATTTTATACGGAAATTTTATTATTTATTAGGTGTAAAAATAATTTGTTGTATCGGGGGTAGCAAAATGGAAAATAATGAGCAGATCGACTGGGAAGAAATCAGAAAAAAAATCGGGGTTATGAAGTTAAAAATGCGGCGCGGTCTGCATCGTTTTGACCGGAAGTATAAGGTCAGTCAAAACTGCAAGCGCTTGGTCCTGGCTGCGGCTTTGAAAGTTGTGGCGTCTCTTGCTCCGGGCAATGCGGCTCTGGCACAGACTCCTGCGGCTCCTGCGGAAGAAGAAAAGCCCAAGACAGAACAACTTTTGGCAATGGCAAACCCGGCGGCGATGGACATGAATGCAGCCTGGGCGCGGCTTAACGAGTATATTGATGAGCGGCAGAAAGAGTTTGCAATGGGGTTGTCTTCGGAGTTGGCAGAGAACATCGGAACGGTCAGAGAAGGGAAAAAAAGAGGACGAAAAACCGCAACGCTGCGGGAGCTGTTCGGAAGCGTAGACAGCCGTTATTACTGTGCCATCAGCGGTTTGAGAACAATTGAGGAACTTTCAAAAAAGAAAGATTTTCCCGAGTATGACTTTTTGTTGAAATGTATCAAAAATCCGCACTCGTGCCTCAGCGTTATTGACGGTCTGTCCAAATTTTACGGAGATGACTGCAAGACCAGCAACATCCGCCAGACATTGAAAAAAGAACAGGAAGCTGCTCCTAATTCGGTTTTCATCGTTTTGTTGAACAGCCGAGCCAACAGCAGCAGCGGCAAACACTTTGTCATCGTTACGCCGGAGTTTGCCGCCGATACGATCGTGTATGCCGACAATCATCCTAAAATGCAGGTTTTCGGTTTTAATTCGGAAGTTATTGACAATGTGGATTCTTATTTTACCGGGACCAGAAATCGCGGTCATGTCTATAATCTGACGGAAATGGGACGCGATCGGCTGATTGAGCTGTTTTATTCCGGCAAAATTACGCTTGACCGGGTTAAGGCCAAGGATGAAAAGCTGGTTCATTACGAACCGGTCAGTTTAGAGGCTCCCATAGGGCTTCAACGAAAATATCGCGGAGCATCCCGCTAGGAACAGACGTTTCAAATAAAATAAAACAGCTGCGGAAAGCTGTTTTATTTTATTTGGCGTTATATTATTTTGCCTTTATACTCAAATAAATTTTTTATTGGGAAAAAACAATGGCTGAAAATTTATTTGACCGGATTTTAAAACCTCTGAGGCTGCGTCCGTCAGAAATTAAGGATCGCGAGGCGCTTGATGAGTTTTTGAGTGACAAGTCGCGAATTATTTATTCCACATCATTCCGTCGGCTGCAGCAAAAAGCTCAGGTCTTTTCTCTTGAATTGGATTCCAGTGTGCGGTCGCGTCTGACGCATTCGTTGGAAGTGGCCGACATCGGGCGTATTCTGGCAACAAAAATTATGCGCCGGCTTGCGCAGCAAAATGTTTTGAGCAGCGAACAGGCGGCGGAAGCAGCGGCAGTGGTAGAAAATGCGTGTTTGATGCACGATATCGGCAATCCTCCGTTCGGGCATTTGGGCGAGGCGGCCATTATCAAATGGGCAAAGGAAAATTTAGAAGCAGCGGCAGCGGCGGCCGGTGTGGAATTTGAGCGTTTGGGGATATTAAGGCAGGATTTTTATCAGTTTGACGGAAATCCGCAGGGAATCAGAATCGTCAGCCGCTTACATTGCGAGAAAGACCGTTTCGGGCTTAACCTGAGTATTCCGACCCTGTTGTGCGCGGTAAAATATGCCCGGGCGACCGGTGAAGCCGACGAAGGACTTGCCGTTAAGAAGAAAGCCGGTTATTTTCAGTCGGAGCGGCCGGTGGTTGCCAAAGCCTGCGAGGCGCTGGGCTGGGTTTCCGGCAGCCGTTTCCCTTTAACTTATATTATGGAAGCGGCCGATGACATTTCTTATTGTCTGAGCGACATATCAGACGGCATTGCCAAGAAAATTATTACGCCGGAACAGTTTTTGCGCGAGTTTCACGAAATCTGGCGGAAAAAATACGGCGATGAGGAGATTCCGGTGGCGTCGCTGGCGCAGGCCGAGGTTAAAGACTTTGGCGTTGATGTCTGCATTGATGTCAGTCACAAGGCCGTTGCCGCCGCGGTTGAAGAATATTTGCGCCGCTATTTGGAGTTTTGCAGCGGTCGGACCGGCGCTCTGATTACGGAAGAAATGCCGATGGGCAAAGTTTTAAATGCCATACGGATCTTTTCTCGAAAAAGAATTTACAGCTCCGCGGAGGCCGAAAGCATTGAGTTGTCAGGTTTTGCGGTTTTGTCCGGTCTGCTGGAGCATTATTTCGGCCAACTGTTGAGAATGAGGCAGGAAGATTTTGACAAGCTGCTGAACGGCGAACGTCTGAAAGGACGG
This sequence comes from uncultured Alphaproteobacteria bacterium, assembly GCA_944390895.1. GTDB lineage: Bacteria > Pseudomonadota > Alphaproteobacteria > RF32 > CAG-239 > CAJLXD01. The sequence continues at coordinate 27,973 of CALXRQ010000021.1, read as the reverse complement.
GAATATGAACAGCGTTTGTTTAACCGTATTGCCGGGCGCTGCGTTCGCAGTTATCGTTTTCAATGCGACGAGTGGCTGAACAATGTTTCCGCAGTTGAAAAATACGGCCGGCAGAATCTGGAATGGTGGCTCCGAGTACATCTGATTATTGATCATATCAGCAGTATGACCGACAATTTTGCCTTGTCGGAATATCAAATATTGAAAGGGATTAAAATCAACAACCGCTGACCTCGCAATTGCGGCATTGCGTATTATATTATCGGAAAAGCGACCGGAGGCTGAGAAAATGAATGTTTTTACGTTTTTGAAAAACTGGGCGGCAAAAGAAAAGACTTATGCCGACCATTGGTTTGAAATAGACGAACGGCTGCGTTTTATAACGGTGGGGCTGGTCAATACGGTGGTCCGCTATCTGATTTTTGTCGGTTTGGGCGTTTGGTTCTCGGTGGCGAGATATCAGCTGATTTTGCTGGGGTCGTGGCTGCTTTCTTCCCTGACGGCGTTTCTGGCCTATAAGATATTGGTTTTTGCCACGGCCGGAAACCATTTTAAGGAATATATGAAATCGCTGTTGATATGGACGTTGAGCTATATTTTGAATTCACTGCTGCTGGAAGTGCTGGTAAAAACCGTCGGCGTTAACGTTTATCTGGCTCAGGCCGCGGTTGTTGTCCTTATTACGGTTATTAACTATCTGCTGTTTAAACATTTTGCGTTCAAACAGCAGAAACGCGGTTTTTGGGAAAAGGTTTACGCCGTTTTCGAATAGTTTTAAAATCCGATACGGATGCCGGCCGTTACTTCGTTAATGTAGTCGAATTCGTCAATTCCGGAAGTCAGGGAAGTGTAGTGATACATGGCGCGCAGAGCCAGGTGACGGTTGAGGTTGAACTGCATGCCGATACCAAAACGCGGGCCTTTGCCGCTTTGTTTGAATTTGCTGCCGTCGTCTTTTTTGTAGCTCAGTTCGTGATGTACATATCCGGCGGAGGCGACGAAATCAATATATTCGTTGGTCGGAAGAGCCAAGACAAAGTCAGCGCCGTAGGATTTCAACTTGGATTCCTGGCCGTTATCGTTATCGGTATTGTCAGACATTTTATAAAAGCCTTCAACACCGATACCGTTGACTTCAAAGCCTACGACCGGACCTATCGCATTATAGTTGTCACTGAAAAACAACTGATTGTCATCTTTATAGCTGAAATCAGAATACGTAAAATCTGCCCCGAAATAGACGTCTGCCTCTGCCGGCGAAGACAAAAACAAACCGCCGGCGAGGACCGCGGCGCAGAAAATGTGTTTGTGACCCATGTTTCATCTCCGTTATGGTAAATCGTTGCTTCAGCATAAACTCAAATATCTTAAATATCAATTAAGTAATAATTTGCATTCTAAAATAATCTGCCGTAATCTGGCATTAGATTTAACTATGAGGCTTTGACGATGAAACATATTATGCCATTGCTGCGTTTTTCCTTTGATAAAATTATAAACGGTACCAAACGTATAGATTTGCGTTTATTTGATGAAGAACATCAGAAGATAAAGCTTAATGATATTATAGAATATGTTCGCGAAGACAGTGGCGAACGCCTGCTTTGTCTGGTTCGCGGTATTGTGGTTTTTGAGCGTTTCGACGATATGATAGAAATATTGCCAACCAAAATTTTCGGCTATGACAGCAAGGAAGAAATTAAAATCAGGGCGAGTCGTTTTTTCAGTTTTGAAGAGCAGATGCGAAATCATGTCATGGGAATAATAATTATGCCGCTGCAGGTGGAAAATGTTGAAAGAGGGCACGGCGATGAATATCTTATGAACGAATATAATCGCGATGAGGGTACGGAGCTGAAAAAATCAAGAGTCAAAGATTTTTCCAAAGTCAGACAGATGGAACCCGAGGAAGAACATTGGAAACCGATCAGTCAGCATATCGAGCATTGCGAGGACGAAGGTATTGATGAAAAAACAAAGGCAGCAGAGATTATGCGCCTCAGAGAATCGGGAGATCGCGGATATGACAGATAATTGTTTGGAAAATGCGTTTGAAAAAAGACGTTCGATTTATAATCTGGGCAACCGGAAGGTTTTGCCGGAAAACGAAATTGTCGATATTGTCAGTGCCGCGGTGAAACATACGCCTTCCGCTTTTAATTCGCAGTCGGCGCGGGTTGTCGTTTTGTTCGGCGAACATTATCGGAAGCTGTGGAGTATTGTGCTTGACGAATTGCGGAAAATCGTTCCGGCAGACAAATTTGCCGCGACCGAGGCAAAAGTTCGGTCTTTTATGGACGGTTACGGAACGGTTTTGTTTTTTGAAGATGCGGATGTCGTTCAAAAACTGCAGGCTGATTTTCCTTTATATAAAGATAATTTTCCGAAATGGTCGGAGCAGGCTAACGGAATGCTGCAGTTTGCCATTTGGACGGCTTTGGCAAAAGCCGGTGTGGGAGCCAGTCTGCAACATTACAATCCGCTGATTGACGCGGCGGTTGCTTCGGCCTGGAATTTGCCGTCGAGTTGGAAACTGGTTGCCGAGATGCCTTTCGGCAGCATTGAGGCGCCTGCCGGAGAGAAAAGTTTTATGCCGATTGAAGAAAGGGTGAAAGTTTTTAAATAATACTTGCATATTTTATTAATTGCTTTTATTAAATAACTGTCTTCGGAGAGATGGCAGAGTGGTCGAATGCGATTGACTCGAAATCAGTTGTACTCGTGAGGGTACCCAGGGTTCGAATCCCTGTCTCTCCGCCAGTTTATTTGAAAGGACGCTTAGATATAGCGTCTTTTTTCGTATCTGGCGGTATTGCGGGCTTTGCTGGCGGTTGACTTTGCTAAATTGACTATGGTAAGCTCATTTAAAATCAAAAAACGCAAAATTTCCGGCAGTTACATACATTGCCGATTTTTGCAGAGTCACTTCATTCCTTAAAATTCACCATCTAGAAGCTTCTGTAATTTAGTATTTATATCATGACTATTGTTAGAATTTTTTGCGGCTTTATCAAAAGCTTGCCAATAATTAGCTGCTAAATATTCTGCAATATTTCGAGCTTCAACAAAAAAAGTTGGGAGCGATGATAGAACAATCAGGTATAGTTGTTCTAAAATATGAATTGATCCGCTAACAATAAACATAAAATCATTATAATAATACATTGCTTTATCTCCATCTAAAAGATTATGACACAAAGCATCTCGAAATTCTTTTATCCTTTTTGTTTCTTCTGAGTTGAATAGCTCATCATAATCAGCTTTTAATGCAGTTTTCTCTTTTTCAGACAAAAGTGAAAAATCTGGTTTCGTAGCTAATTTAACAATAGATTCAATTGTAATTTTGTTTTTACTTGAAGGTTCAATTAACTTTCTAACAGAAATCATAGCTCTTTGCTGAAAAGCATAAAAAGTATATCGAAACATAAAGGTATTTTTGTTTTCCTGTTTGTATGCCTCAGGAAACATAAGCATATAGGTATCAATTAGTGCGTGAATAGTTGCACTGCACATAATCTTTAGCTGGTTTTGAAGTTGTTGATAGTATTGTTTTTGAATCTCACTCATTTTCTTATCCACAAATTTTTTGCCATAATGAATGATATTCTGAAAAATTTTTAATGTAAATTAGGCTATTAAATAGCTAACATCTTTTCCTGCTCGTCAAAACTCAGGTTTTTAGAGGCGATTTCAAATAGTTTTTGAAGGTTAATGGTTAAGGTTCCGTCGAGAAGTTGATTAATTATTCTTGGTGAGAGGTAGGCAAGATTTAGGTATTTGTAGATAGTTCGTTTCGACATTTTTTCTTGTTTGGCTATGTCATCGGTGCTTAGTCCCTTTTCGTAGAGTTTCTTAAATTTCCAAGCATAAGCTAAGGCACGGACAATGAGGCGATTGTTATCATTAATACTCATCAGTCCGACTTTTCCGGCATTATAGATATTACTTGATAATCCGCGATTAATAATCACTTGTTTTTCATAGATGATTTGATTGTTGGCATTATCAGCAATAAACTCCAGCGGGTTGTTGCTTTCATTCAGCGAATCGCCGGTATAGGCCGAGAGGATTATCGGATCGGTATTAAAGAAGAAGGTCAGGCGATCTTTTTGATAGATGATTTTGTTAATGAAGTTGCGGATAAAATTGCGTTGTGCGAAGTAGTCCATATCGTTGAAGTTTATAAGTTTTAAGGCCATGACGCTGTCTTTGCTCAGTCCATTGAAACTACTATTAAGAATTTCAATTATGGCGTCTTTGGCGAGCTTAACCATAGAAAATGCCAATAAACCGTTTATCCATGGCAATATTAACCCTGATACAAATATACCGCACCCGAAAAATCCTATTTTGGCGAACTTCTTTAAAGAAATTGGTCTGGCTGATGAATTAGGTTCCGGAGTGCGAAAGATAACCAAGTATGCCAAGTCCTATGCTGGTCATGAACCGGTATTGGAAGACGGAGAAGTGTTTAAAGTTGACTGGAAAATTGACTTTTTCCGTCAGTTTGCTCCCAATACCCCTAAGGACACTCCCCAAGTTACCCCTCAAGTTACCCCCCAAGCTAGAAATGCGGTTGATGGTACAATAGAAGAGAAAATTCTTACTTTTTGTCAGGTACCTAAAAAGGCGTTGGATATAATGGAGTTTATGGGGTATAAAGATAGAAAATATTTCAAAGAAAACATTTTAAATATTTTAATAAAAAAAGGATGCTTGGAGTTAATTTATCCAGATAAACCTAACCATCCACATCAAAAATATGTAACTGTTAAAAGGAGTCATAATGGCTAAGAAAACAGTAGAAGTTAAAATTGAAAAGTTCGGATGGTAAAGTTTATTTTGAGTATTTAAAAGCTGAATAGGACGACGCGGTAGATGAAAAAGCATATGAAACTTATGAGCTTAAGAGGGTAACTAAAAGTAGTGTGCGCTTAAATCATTAGATTGAGAAATATGTTGATTTTCAAATTTTCTCTTTTTATACTTCATTATAAGTTAATGTTTTTAAGAAGAGGTTCTTTTGAGGGAAGCTGTTGTTGATTTGTTTTGCGGCGTGGGCGGCCTTACTCACGGTTTAGAAAAGGCTGGTCTTAATGTTGTGGCAGGATTGGATTTTGACGCGACATGCGAGTATGCGTATAATGAAAATAATCACTCTAAATTTATACGAGCGGATATTTCGTCTTATCCTGTCGAAAAAGTATCTTCTCTTTTTGGTGATGCTGAAATAAAAATTTTAGTAGGATGTGCTCCCTGCCAAACATTTTCAGCGCAATCTCGCAAAATTAGAAAGCATACAGATTTGACTCAAGATGCTCGATGGAATTTACTAAATTCATTTGCTTCTTATATAGAAAATATTCAGCCGGATATAGTTTCTATGGAAAATGTTCCAGGTTTATGCAAATTCGATATTTTTAAAAATTTTTGTAATAAGCTTAAATCTAACAATTATTATATCAATTGGCAAATTGTTGATTGTGTGAAGTATGGCTTGCCTCAAAAACGTAAAAGATTAGTTCTATTAGCGTCTAAATATGCTCCTATAAATTTATTGCCGCCTAATGGTCAGATAAAAACCGTGAGAGATGTTTTGGATGGATTACCACCATTAAGCTGTGGTCAATCAGATAAGAAAGATTTGTTACACAGATGTGCGGGATTAACCTCAATAAACCTGGAGAGAATAAAACATTCTAAACCGGGGGGAACGTGGCGTGATTGGCCAGAAAATTTGCTAACAAATTGCCATAAAAAAGATTCCGGAAGAGATTTTACTAGCGTGTATGGTCGGATGAAATGGGATGAGCCATCACCTACAATTACTACTCAATTTTTTTATATTGGCGCAGGAAGATATGGGCATCCGGAACAAGATAGAGCTATTTCATTGAGAGAAGGAGCTTTATTACAGACTTTTCCTAAAACGTATAAGTTTTTTGAACATTCAGAAAATATGGCTATTGCTACTATTAGCAGACATATCGGTAACGCGGTTCCTGTAGACTTAGGAAAGATAATAGGTCTTTCAATACAAAAACATTTAGATGAGGTTAAATATGCCTGAGAGAAATAATGGGTTAGAACTTAAATTTGATCCTAGAACGATTGAACACTTGGGTATAAAAATGTATTCACAATTACCACAAGCTTTGGCTGAATTGGTGGCTAACGCTTATGATGCTGATGCATGTGAAGTAAAAATAGAACTTTGTGATGCCGATTCTAATAATAAAAAAATTATCGTTTTAGATGATGGTATTGGTATGTCATATGATGATGTAAAAGATAAATTTTTAGTTATCGGTAGAAAGAGAAGAGACACGGATTCTGAACGAACGACATCTAGAGGGCGAGTAATAACAGGAAGAAAGGGTGTTGGAAAATTAGCATTGTTTGGTATTGGCAATAATATTGAAGTAGAAACATCTATAAAAGGCGAACCACAAAAAACAAAGTTTTCCTTAAATTGGCGCGCTATTTTAGATGAACAATCTGGGATATATTCTCCACAAACAGTATTAATTAATAAAAATAACGTTGAAGATCATGGAACAAAAATTACATTATCTCAATTAACTCGAGTTTCAAACTTTGATCTAGAAAATACTGCTATTGCTTTATCAAAAATGTTCAATTTTATTGATTCTGAATTTAAAGTGTTCATTTATAAAAATGGCAATAAAGAAAATGGCATACAACTAACAAGAGAACTTCGCTATTGTGGTATGCAATCCGAATTTAAATGGGATGTTTTAAATGATATTTTGCCAAATATTGATACAGAATATGCTCATAAAGACAAAGTTAAAGGTATGATAGTTTCGTCTCCTGAAGGTAAGGTTATGAAACAAGATTTGCGCGGTATTACGCTATATGTTAATGGAAGAATGGCAAATACTCCTAGCTTTTTTGGTTTAGGAGAAACCCCTCACGCTTTTTCTTATTTATCAGGATGGATTGATGCGGATTTTTTAGATGAATTGTCTGATGATATAATTGCCACGGATCGGCAATCGATTAGTTGGGACTTGCCTGAAGCAGAAGATTTACAAAAATATTTAAAGAAAGTAGTAAATTTCGCTGTAAAAAAATGGGAAGAAGGTCGAAGGGAAAAGAAAAACAAAAAAAATACAGAAAAAGCTGGAGTTGATCTTGATAAATGGTATAGCACTCTGCCGAATCAAAAAATGAAGGATGATATAGAGCATATAGTTAACAAAGTCAGTGATAATGTTAATATAGATTCCGAAGAATATGCCGGGGTGGTAAAGAAACTACATGAAATTATTCCTGATTACCCCTATTATCATTGGCGGGAACTACATTCGCAGATACAAGACGCTTCTAAAAAACTTTATCAGGATGACAAGGATTATTACGCAGCTTTTTGTGAAGCAATGAAAAGGTATAAAAATGCAGTAAAAGCTAAATCAGGAGTGGATGGAGCTGAAGATTCTGATATTGTATCTAGAGCCTTTGGAGATAAAAAACCGTTGATAACAACAGCCAAGTATACAAATCGTCCTGATGGACAACCTTTTGAAGCACAAACACTAAGAAATATAGAAGAAGGACAAAAATTTCTATCAATGGGATGTGTTGCGGGAGGACGCAATGTTGTAAGTCATGAAGAACATAAAGATTTAAAAGAGACAGGACTGTTTACAGAAAAAGATTGTTTAGATCTATTGAGCTTACTTTCACATCTATTTAAAAGGTTAGATGAGGCAGAAAAAAGATCTTAAAGTTGTGTTATTAAAGGCTGAAGTTTTTGATATAATATCTCTCTATGCTTTTTCTTCAATTCACACTCCCAGATACGAATAACATTCCATTTTTTATTTTGCAAATATTGAGAAACTTCTGAATCTCTTAATTTGTTTTTTGCAATTTTAGTCATCCAGTAATCGATATTTGTCTGAGGAATTGATTTTCGGCATTCATGTCCATGCCAGAAACATCCATCAACAAAGATAGCAATTTTGTTTTTAGGAAAAATGAAATCTGGTTTCCCTTTTAATTTACTTCCTCTACGCCATCCTTTTATATTTAATTCTTTGAATATAGAAATCAGTTTAAGCTCCGTTGATTTATTTTGGGTGCTGCGAACTCGACTCATAACATAAGATCTTGTTTGCTCATCTACAATATCAGTCATTTTAGCTCCTTATCTTTAAATTGAATAATACTATTTAAGTAATTAAATTAATCATAATTTTCTCTGATCTTAATTTTAAATTCCCTGATAATTTTGGGTACAATGTTTTTGTAAGGCAATTAATTCAAGGATTTTAAGATGGTATATTGGGTAGAAACAAGGCAAATTTCCCTGTAGTTTCCCTGTTATTTGGCTTGAGGAATGTAAAGCTTTAGTATGCTCAATACCGTTGAGGTTTACTACACCGCCATTTTGATTAAAAAGACGCTGGTTTGCAGCGTCTTTTTTTGTATCCGGCGGAAATGCGGGCTTTTTTGTGGCGGAAAGGAAATTCAGCGTCGGCCGAGGCCTTGCTTCATTTGACGGGATTATGGCTTAGGCATCTAGTTTCGCAGCGGCTGTTGTTACAAACCTTGCTCAACAAGATGTTCCAAAGACCTTGCAGACAAAAACGCCATGTTAAAGGCGTTTTTGCTTAGCGGTTCTGTCTCTCCGCCATTTTTTATGAGTCCGCTTTTATAGCGGGCTTTTTTCGTGTCCGGAGCAATATTAGGCGGAAATATTTTGATATTTTTTAACAGATCTTATAAAAAAATACTTGACTTAGAGTTAAGTCTAAATGTTAAGCTGCTGTAAACTCAATTTTTAGAGGAGGTTTTTTCTAATGAACAGACGAGAATTTTTAATGACAACCCTGGCGGCTTTTGCTCTTTCGGCTTTGCCCAAATTGACGTTTGCGGAAGCTATTCCGGTTTCTGAAGCGGTAAAGAGCAAAATCAATCCCAAAAACAAGCTCGGTTTCGGCTTTATGCGGCTGCCGCTGAAAGATCCGAATGATCAGACCTCTATTGACTACGCCACTTTGAACAAGATGGTCGACACTTTTTTGGAGCGCGGTTTCAGCTATTTTGACACGGCGTGGATGTATATGGGATATGAGAGCGAAATAGCTCTGCGGGAATCGTTGGTCAAACGCCATCCGCGCGATAAGTTTACCGTTGCCAGCAAACTGCCGGTCGGTTATCTGAAAAGCAAGGAGAATCAGGAAGAAATTTTCAATAAACAACTGGAAAAGACCGGACTTGATTATTTTGACTATTATCTGGTTCACAATGTGAATGCAAACACCATCGGCAATGTTCGAAAATATGACAGTTTCAAGTTTATTGCCGATAAAAAGAAGGAAGGGAAAATCAAGCATATCGGGTTTTCTTTCCATGATACGCCGGAGTTGTTGGAAGAAGTGCTGAAAGAGCATCCCGAGGTTGAATTTGTTCAGCTGCAAATTAACTATGTTGACTGGGACAATGCCAGCATTCAGTCGCGCAAATGTTATGAAATTGCTCAAAAATACAACAAGCCGGTTATCGTCATGGAACCGGTTAAGGGCGGCAGTCTGGCCGTTGTTCCGCCGGCGGTTGAGAAGGTGTTCAAGGATGCCGAGCCCGATATGTCCGTTGCCTCGTGGGCCGTTCGTTATGCGGCCAGCCTTGACGGCGTGATGATGGTTTTGAGCGGCATGAGCAATATGGAGCAGCTGGAAGACAATACGTCTTATATGCAAAACTTCAAGCCGCTTGACGAAAAGGAAATGAAAGTGGTCGAACAGGCGGTTAAAACGCTGCATGCTTCGGTTTCAATTCCCTGTACGGCCTGCAAATACTGTGTGGAATTTTGCCCGATGAAAATTGCCATTCCGGATTATTTCGCTTTGTACAACGCCGAAAAACAGGAGCGTTCGGACAAGCCGTTTAACGCACAGCGCGTCTATTATGCCAATCTGATTCAGAAACACGGCAAGGCCTCCAGCTGTATCAGCTGCCGTATGTGCGAGAAGCACTGTCCGCAGCATATTGAAATCAGCAAATGGATGAAAGAAGTGGCCAAAACTTTTGAAGCATAGGAGAGTGATATGAACAAATTGATTTTATTCGGAATGGTTGTTTTGTCGGTGCTGGCTTTTTCCGGTTACAAAGTCTGGGCACAGTTGAGAGAGGAGAATAAGAACGTGAATACGGAAAACGCAAAAATCTTAATCGCCTATTATTCTTACAGCGGCAATACCAAGGAAGTGGCCGAAGCCATTCATGAGAAGACCGGCGGCGATTTGTTTGAAATTAAGACCGAAGGTTCTTATCCTGACGAATATCGTCCGATGACCCAGCAGGCCAAAAAGGAAATTCAGGACGGTTATCGTCCGAAGCTGACCACTTCCGTGGCAGATATTTCAAAATATGACATCGTTTTTGTCGGTTCGCCCAACTGGTGGGGAACGATTACGCCGCAAGTCAGCAGTTTTCTTGAAAGCTATGATTTGTCCGGAAAAACGGTTATTCCGTTTATTACCCATGGCGGCGGCGGTGTGCAGAATACCGTAACGGATATGACGGCTCAGTGCAAGGGTTGCAACGTATCCAAAGACGGCTGGGTCGGTTACGGCAGCCGAACGCTGGGAATTTCCGGCTGGCTGGAAGATTTGGGATTTAAGAAATAGATGGTCGATACGTTTGAAGATTTGGGCTTTGCCAAGCTTGATATGAGCCGCTCCGAACGTACCGGAATGCCGGAAACGGTTTATTGTGCGGGGAAGAGCAAAGAACAACTGGCGGGGATTCTCAAAGCTTTTCAGGATAAGAACTGTCCGGTTCTCGGTACCCGCTGTTCTCCCGAGCAGGCTTCGTTTGTAGAGGCGAACGGGCTTGACGTTGAATATGACGCGGTATCAAAAACCGTTGTGCTCACCGGCGGAAAAAAAACGGAACTCAACGGGCGTGTTGCCGTTTGCTGCGGCGGAACGGCAGATATTCCGGTTGCGGAAGAAGCGGCGCGGACGGCGGCGTTTTTCGGTGCCGAGGTTGAGCGTCATTTTGATGTCGGCGTGGCGGGAATCCACCGTTTGTTTGCTAAACTGGACTCTATCCGCGAGGCAGACGTCGTGATTGCGGTTGCCGGAATGGAGGGCGCTTTGGCCGGTGTCGTTGCCGGCCTGGTCAAGACGCCGGTTATCGCGGTGCCGACGTCTGTCGGTTACGGCGCTTCTTTCAATGGTTTGGCGCCGCTGTTGACAATGCTGAATTCCTGCGCCGAGGGGGTTGCGGTGGTGAATATAGACAACGGTTTCGGTGCGGCGGTGCTGGCTTGCAGAATTTTGAGGGGATTGCAAAAACATGACTGAATATTTGTATCTGGAGGGCGCCTGCGGCATCAGCGGAGACATGACGGCGGCGGCCCTGCTCGATTTGGGAGCGAATCGCGGCAAACTTGACGCTGTTTTGCAGAGCCTGCATCTGGACGGTTTTGACTACCGGATTGAACAAAAATCTTCTTACAGCATCTGCGGCTGCGATTTTGACGTGCATTTGCACCACTCCGAACATCATCATGAAGAACATTATCATGAGCATCACCATCATGAGCATCGGCATTTGTCCGATGTTTATGAAATTATAGACCGCGGCGAAATGACGGAACGCGCCCGGTCACTGGCAAAAAAGATTTTTCTGATTGTGGCGGAAGCCGAGGGCAAAGCGCACGGCTGCCCGACGGAAGAGGTTCATTTTCATGAAGTGGGCGCGGTCGATTCAATTGTCGATATTGTTTCGGTTGCGGTTTTGATTGACGATTTGGGCATTGAGAACGTGATTGTCCGCGGTTTGAACGAGGGGCGGGGTTTTGTAACCTGTCAGCACGGTTCGTTGCCGGTTCCGGTGCCGGCCGTGGCTAACATTGCCGAAAAATACGGTATTGTTTTGCGCCCGACGGAAAATGACGGCGAAATGGTTACGCCGACCGGCATTGCCATTGCCGCCGCGCTCAGAACGTCGGAAAGCCTTCCCGCCGCTTATAAGATTATTAGGACCGGAATCGGTCTGGGTAAGCGGGATTTCGGCCGTGCCAACTTTTTACGGGCCATGATTATCGAAGATGCAGCAAGTTCGGATCAGATGTATGTGATTGAAACCAACATTGACGATTCAACGGCTGAAGAATTGGGACTGGCAATGGAAAAGCTGCTGGCGGCCGGTGCTGCGGACGTGCATTTTGAACCGTGCTTTATGAAGAAGAATCGGCCGGCTTATATGCTGCGCGTTATTACCTCCGCGGGTCTTTTGCCGCAGATGGAAGACATTGTTTTCCGCAATACGACGACCATCGGTCTGCGTAAATATCCGGTCGAACGCCGTTGTATGGAACGCAAAATTATCAGGGTCAGGCTGACCGGCGGCGAGGTCGAGGTTAAAAAATGCCGGCTCGGAGATATTGTTCGTTATAATCCGGAATATGAAAGCGTTAAGGCTTTGGCCGCGGCAGAGGGGCGTCCTTTCCGAGACGTTTTCGACGAAGCCCGCCGGGTTGCAAAGGAAACGGATAATGATTGAGCGGCTGAAAGCGTATTTGCGGGAGCTGACCGGCGGCGGTATCGCCCTGGCTTATTCGGGCGGTGTTGACAGCACGTTGCTGCTGGCAGTACTGGCCGGTCTGAAGCGGGAAAAGCCCTTTGCCGCGGTTGCATTGACCATGCAGACGCTTTTGCAGGATTGTCAGGAGATGTCTGAAGCCGAAAAGCAGGCGGTGGCGTTTGACATCAAGAGAGAAGTTTTTGCTTTTGATCCTTTTGCCCTGGAAGAGGTCAGGTATAATCGAATTGATCGTTGTTATCATTGCAAAAAGGCGATTTTCACGCAGTTTGCCGCTTATGCCCAGGCCAACGGATTGAAATATCTGCTGGACGGTACCAATGCAGACGATTTGAACGTTTACCGGCCGGGACGGAAGGCTTTGTCGGAGCTCGGCGTGGTTTCGCCTTTGGCCGAACTCGGCATCGGCAAAGCGGAAATCAGAAAGATGTCGGCGGAACTCGGACTGCCGACGGCTTCCAAACTGGCGGCTCCGTGTCTGGCCACGCGTTTTGAATATGATACGTTGTTAGACGACGAGGCGGTGCGTCGTGTTGCGGCCGGAGAAGCGTTGATTAAGGAGATGTTTCCCGGAATTGAAAATATCCGCCTGCGCGTTCACGGCACGCTTGCGCGTCTGGAGCTTCCGCAGGACAGAATAACTCCGGCGGCTGCGGCGGCTTCAAAAATTGTCTCCGGACTTCAAAAACTCGGTTTTGATTACGTAACGCTTGATTTGGAAGGTTTTCGTTCCGGAAGTTTTGACCGGAAACCGAAACGGAATTAAAAAACTTATTATGCTGATTATCATGTTTAACAAATAAAAAAGATAAATTATGAAAAAGACAATTTTGATTTTCATGTTATTGACGGGGTTGACAATATCGGCGGCGGCCCACGGAAGTCACGGACAGATCGAACCGGCGGACGGTTCTACGTTATCGGCCGTTTGGCTGGCGGCGTTTTTAACTGCGGTTATTCATACGATTATGGGGCCGGACCATTATCTGCCCTTTGTCGCGATTGCCAAAAGCCGCGGTTACAGTTTGAAGAAAACGCTGTTGTGGACTTTTGTGTGCGGTATCGGTCATATTGCCAGCGCGTTGGTCATTGCGATTTTGTTTATTTATTTTTCGCATTGGCTGAGTGCGGAAAATTTCGCCTGGATTGAAGAGAATCGCGGCGATATTGCGGCGTATGCGCTTATCGGTCTGGGCGCGGCATATCTGTTATGGGCTCTGCGGCACCGCTGGCTGCACCGGCATGAGGCCGGACACCGTCATTTGCCTGAGCCGGCCGGAAAGAAGAGCATTACCGTCTGGATTATATTTATTATTTTTGTCTTGGGTCCCTGCGAGGCGTTGTTGCCGATATTGACGGCATCGAGCGTTCTGGGCGTTTCCGCGGTTGTTTCCAGTACGGTGATTTTCTCGGTTGCCACCATAGCGACCATGATGTTGGCCGTTACGTTCGGAATCCTCGGAATCAACGCTCTGCGGTTCAACCGTCTGGAGGCCTATGCGCATGAAATTGCCGGCGGCGCCATTATGGCCTGCGGTCTGGCGATTATCTGCGGACTTTGAAATACCGGGCTCCTTTTTCGGAGCCCGGTATAACTCTTTTGTAAAGTTTTAGAGAGAAAGCGATTATGAACAAAATGTATCGATATTTGCGAGGCGGAATTGCCGCGGCGGCCGGCATGATGATGATTCTGGCGCTGGCAGGCGTGTTTTATCCGGTAAAAGTTTTTGATGTTCAGCTGACGGCGCTTTTGCAGCGGGTGCTGGTCGACTTTTCTCTTGCGGCCGGTATTTTGCTTGCGGGTTTGCTGTTGCTGACATTTTTGTTCGGCAGGGTTTACTGTTCAACCCTTTGTCCGTTGGGGTTGTTTCAGGAGCTGCTGATGCTGCTTTTACGCCGTAAGGTACCGACGGAGAAAAACCGTCCTTACAAATATTTTTTGGCTGCGGCGGTGTTCGGCGCATTAATCGGCGGAACGGCATGTCTGGTGCGGCTGATTGACCCGTATACTTTGTCCGGTTCCGCAGCCAGCGGCGCATATTGGGGATTGTCGGCAGTAGTTTTGCTGACGTTTCTGGTTTGGTTTAAGGGACGTTGGTTTTGCAGTAATATCTGCCCGGTCGGCGCTGTTTTGGGACTTGTTTCCAAATGTGCCGTGAACCGGATTTATATTGAAAAAGACAAGTGCGTTTCCTGCGGCTTATGTGCGTCGAAATGTCTGACCGGAAGCATAGACTTTAAAAACAAAACGGTTGACAATGAAACCTGCATTAAATGTTTTAAGTGCACGGGCGGTTGCCGTAAAGGCGGAATCCGTTACGGCAGAAAAGCGGAACCGGCGGTGGCGTTTAATTCCGCGCGCAGGCGTTTGCTGATTGGCGGCGCGGCGGCCGCGGTTTTGGTTTTGGCCGTTAAAGGCGGTGTCGAACTGGCTAAAAATGCTGCAGCCAAAATCAAAAAAGCCATTTTGCCCGCAGGTGCCGGGAACGGGGGTGATTTTGCCAACCGTTGTTTAAACTGTAATTTATGCGTTCAGAACTGTCCGATGAAAATTATCAAGAAGGCAGGCGGGGATTACGGAACGGTCTATCTTGACTATACGGACGGTTTTTGCGACTATGATTGCCATAGGTGTTCGGAAGTCTGCCCTTCGGGCGCAATCAAGCGTCTGACACTGTCCGAAAAGCAGAGAACGCAAATTGGTCTGGCGCAAATTGATGAGGAAGTCTGCGTTAAATGCGGCTTATGTGTGATGAAATGCCCCAAAGAGGCAATAAGCAAGCAAGAAGGTGATTTTCCGCATATTTCCTCGGATATATGTATTGGCTGCGGAGCCTGCAAAAGCGCTTGTCCGGTGAAGGCGATAGATATTTCCGCCGTTGAAAAACAGAGACTTTTATAAAGGAGAAAATATATGTCATTAGGATTAACCGAAATTGCCCTGATTTTAGTCGTCGTGCTGGTTCTGTTCGGCGGCAAACGCATTCCCGAACTGGCCAAGGCTTTAGGTAAAGCGCAGTATGAATACAAAAAGGCCAAGGAAATGCTGCAAAACGAAGCGCAGGATTTAAAAGACAGCGTTGAAAAAGCGGCCAAGGAAGAAGAAAAAAAGTCTGAGAAATAAATATGGACGAGCGGGAAGAAAGTCTGATTCTGCATTTGGAAGCTTTGCGTTCCATGCTGGTGCGGTGTCTGTCGGCTCTGGGAATCTGTCTGGTGCCGATGTTTCTGGCCGCGCCTTATGCTATGGAAAAGCTGATAAAAATCATTATCGGCGGCAATGAGGTTTCGTTAAATTTCTTTTCGCCGATGGAGGTTTTTATTCTGCAAATCAAAATTGCGGTTGTCTTGGATTTGTTGATTTGTTTTCCTTATATCGCGCGGCAGATATGGAAATTTTTGCTGCCGGCGTTATATGAAAATGAACGGAAATTCATCAAGTCCATCGTACTGACCTCCAGCTGTCTGTTTGTTTGCGGCGTGTTATTCTGCGTCTTTTTTATTTTGCCGCTGATTATCAGTTTCGGCATCAGTTTTGCCACCGCGGACATCAAAGCGGTGTTCGGCGTTTCCAACATTATCGGTCTGGCTCTGATGCTGTCGGTAATATTCGGACTGATGTTTCAGTTTCCGCTGATTACCTATTCGCTGATACGTTCCGGTATGGTTTCCTATCGGGCCGTTCAAGACAAACGTCCTTATATTTTTGTTGCAATACTTATCATTGCCGGCATTTTGACGCCGCCGGACATTGTCAGCCAACTGATGTTGACGATACCGACTTATCTGCTGTTTGAAGCGGGGTTGTTTGCTGCCCGCAAATATGCGCAAAACGGAGAATGAAATGTTAATGTGGTATATAATTCTTGCAATCGTTGTCGCGTCGACCGTCGGCGGACTGATTTATCTGAGCGGCCGCGTTGTTCGGTTCGGCCTTGGCGGCGGAAAAGGTTCCGACGGCCGGCAGCGCAAAAGAATCATTGGTTTCAGCATTGTTCTGCTTGTTTTTGCGGTTCTCAGCCTGCTGGTAAATTTGATGAATGCCATTGTCTGCCTTTTGCATTTTGTGGTTTTGTGGCTGTTAAGCGATTTGACGTTCGGTGTGGTGCAAAGAATCAGAAAAAAGCCGTTTGCGCATTATTATGCCGGGTGGACGGCAATTTTTCTCAGCGTCGTTTCTCTGGCAGCAGGGTGGTATCTGGATCATCAGGTGTGGGCGACTTCATACGTTGTCGAATCGGATAAGATGAATGATCGTCTGCGTTTGATCGTTTTTGCCGACTCTCATATCGGCACGACTTTTGACAGCCGCGGTTTTGCCCGTCATCTCCGTCGGATGCAGGCATATCAGCCGGACGCGGTATTGATTGCCGGCGATTTCGTCGATGACGGAACTTCGCGTGATGAGATGATTGCCGCCTGCAGGGCTTTGGGGCGGGTCGAAACAAAATACGGCGTTTATTTTGCCATGGGCAACCATGACAAGGGTTATCACGATCCGGCAGCGAGAGGCTTTACCGGCGATGATTTGATTGCCGAACTGCAAAAGAATAAAGTCAGGGTTTTGCAAGATGAGACGGCGTTAATTGACAATAGGTTTTATGTTGCGGGAAGAAAAGACGTTTCCGAGATACTGCGCGGCGGTTCCCGGGTTGAAACGGCGGAACTGCTACAGGGACTGGACAAGGAAAAGTTTGTTGCGGTTATGGATCATCAGCCCAATGATTATGAAAAACAGGCGGCGGCAAAGGCTGATCTGGTCGTTTCCGGACATACGCACGGCGGGCAGCTGTTTCCGCTGAATAAAGTAGGCGAGTGGATTGGGGCTAACGACAAAACTTATGGTCACGAACGGCGGAATGCGACTGATTTTATCGTTACGTCGGGACTTTCCGACTGGGCGATTAAATTTAAGACCGGAACAAAGTCCGAGTTTGTGGTGATAGACATCGTTCCGCGCTGAACCGCAGTCTGAAATCTTAACGATGTTAATTGGCTGATTTTCCGGTCGGGTTTGTGCAAGGCCGGGAAATTTTTTTATATAAAGAATTTTTGAACATATTGGCAATATATTTCGTTTATAAATATATGCAGGTTTAATAATGACGAATAACGCAGCAGAGAAAACTCATGGGTATTGTAAATTTTGTTAAAAATCATAAGAAAAGTCTGGCATTTCTGACGGTCGTTCTGGCCGGTACTGCCGCGTATGCGGGTTATTACGGTAATCAGGACGCGGTTTCTTACATTACGGAAAACGTGAAGCGGCAGGATGTTCAAAAGGTGGTGAACGCAACCGGCGAGGTGCGCGCCATTGAACTGGTCACGGTCGGTGCGCAGGTTACGGGAAAAATTGAAAATTTGTATGCGCGGGTCGGTCAGGTTGTGAAAAAGGGTGATCTGATTGCCGAAATCGATTCGACGACCCAGCAGAATGAGGTTGATATTAACAAGGCCAAATTGAGCAGTTATCAGGCGCAGCTGACGGCGGCCAAAACGACTTTTAACATCGCCGAGAAACAGTATAAGCGACTTCAGGATTTGAAAAAACGCAATGCGGCGTCGGCCGAAGATCTGGAAAACGCCGAGGAAGCGTATGAAACGGCAAAGTCCAAGGTGACGGAGCTGGAATCGTCATTGAAGGAAACGGAAATTTCATTGAGTACGGCCGAAACCAATTTGGGTTATACGAAGATTACGGCGCCTCTGGACGGAACGGTTGTTTCGGTTCCGGTTAAAGTCGGGCAGACCGTGAACGCGGCTATGGATACGCCGACGATTGTGCAGATTGCCGATTTGAGCCGGATGGAAATTATGATTGAAATTTCGGAAGGCGACATTACCAGCGTAAAACCGGGCATAAAGGTTTCTTATACGGTTTTGGCCGATTTGAACGACGTTTATGAAACGACGCTGAAGTCCATAGATCCCGGCCTGACACTTTTGACCAACGGCGAATATACGGAGGTGGTCGATGACGGGGAAGCCATTTATTATTACGGACGGCTGGAGGTCCCCAATGACGACGGCAAGCTCAGAATCGGCATGACCACTCAGAACGTGCTTTATGTCGAAAGCGCGGAAAAAGTGCTGACGGTTCCGGCAACGGCCATTAAAGGTTCGGCCGACGATCGTTATGTGGAGGTTCTGACGCAGAGCGGCGTTCAGCAGCGTCATATCGTGACGGGCGTGTCGGACGGGCTTAACGTAGAGGTAAAGAGCGGCATCAACGAAGGCGAGCAGATAGTCATTGCCCGGATGTCTTCGTCCGAAATATCCGACAAGGCGTCGAACGTGCGGGGACCGCGGAGATTTTAAAATGAATATTATCGAGCTGAAAAAAATAAACAAATTTTTCGGTCACGGCGCCAACCGGGTTCATGTGTTGAAAGACATCAGCCTGTCGATTGAAAAAGGCGATTTCGTTGCCATTATCGGCCAGTCGGGTTCAGGAAAGTCAACCATGATGAATATTATCGGCTGTCTTGACGTTCCTACTTCCGGTTCTTATAAAATCGGCGGAACCGAGGCCGGAAAGATGGACAAAGACCAGTTGGCGGAACTGCGCTGCAAGGCGTTCGGCTTTATTTTTCAGCGTTATAATCTGCTGTCCAGCCTGAAAGCAAGCGAAAATGCAGCGCTGCCGGCAATTTATCTGGGACTGAACACGGAGGACAGAAACAAAAGGGCCGTTGAATTGCTGAAGAAGCTTAATCTGGGAGAGAAGCTCAACAACAAACCCAACGAGCTGTCGGGCGGTCAGCAGCAGCGCGTGAGTATTGCCCGCGCACTGATGAACGGCGGCGAAATCATTCTGGCGGACGAACCGACCGGCGCTTTGGATTCCAAAAGCGGCGAGATGGTTATGGATATTATCAAAGACCTGCATCGGCAGGGGCATACGATTATTTTGGTAACGCATGACAGCAAGATTGCCGCGCAGGCCAGCCGTATTATTGAAATCAAGGACGGCGAAATCGTATCCGACGAACGAAAGGCATCTGATTTTTACGAAGCGGCCGAACAGATGGAAGACATTAAACGCAGCCGCTGGGATACGTTGAAATATCGTTTTTTGGAATCGCTCAATATGTCGGTTCACGCCATTTTTTCCAATAAAATGCGTTCGCTGCTGACAATGCTCGGCATTATCATCGGCATTGCTTCGGTGGTGTCGGTTGTGGCGCTCGGTAACGCTTCGCAGGCCAAGATTATGGAACAGATAAACTCCATGGGGACGAATACGATTGACATTATGCCGGGAACCGGTTTCGGCGATATGCGTTCGGGAAGGGTCAAAACGCTTAAAGTCAGCGATTCCGATTATTTGGGAAAGCAGGGTTTTATAGACAATTCAACGCCGAAGGTTTCGGCCAGCGGTACGCTGGTTTACCGCAACTATTCTCTGACGGCTCAGTTAAGCGGCGTCGGTTCGGAGTTTTTTGAAGTCAAAGGGCGCAAGATAGCGCAGGGCCGGATTTTTACAAAAGAAGAAGTCGACGGCATGGCCTCGGTTGTCGTCATTGACGACAATACGCGCAAAGAGATGTTTGCCGACGATCCGAATCCGATCGGGAAGATCCTGATATTTAATAAAAAGCCTCTGGAAATTATCGGGGTGACGGTTAAGGACAACAATCCGGGGCCGATGTCCGATTCAATGAACATCTGGACGCCGTATACCACGGCAATGTATAAGATCAACGGCAGCAGCGACATAAATTCCATAACCGTCAAAATTTCGGATCAAGTCAATTCTCAGGTGGCGGAAGAAAGCATAGAACATATCCTGACCACGCTGCACGGCAAAAAAGACTTTTTTATGATTAACAGCGACAGCATTAAGCAAACGGTCGAGAGCGCAACCAACACCATGAAGCTGCTGATTGCCAGCATTGCGGTTATTTCTCTGATTGTCGGCGGCATCGGCGTGATGAACATTATGCTGGTTTCGGTTACGGAACGCACCAGGGAAATCGGCATCAGAATGGCAATCGGCGCCAAACAGGCCGATATTTTGCAGCAGTTTTTGATTGAGGCCATTCTCATTTGTCTGGTCGGCGGTTTTATGGGCGTGGCGCTGTCATTGTTAATCGGCGCCGGGTTTAATACCTTTTCCGAAGATTTCGGAATGATTTTTTCAACGGCTTCAATCGTTTTGGCGCTGGTCTGTTCGACGGCCATCGGCATTATCTTCGGTTATATGCCGGCGAAAAACGCTTCTAACCTTAACCCTATAGATGCTTTGGCGAGTGAGTGATATGAAGAGGCTTTGTAAATTAAAATGGCTGATTGCCGCAGGAACGTTGCTGATTGCCGGATGTGCGACTTTGGATTACCATCCGCTCAGCCTGACGGAAGAACTGCAATATTTTGAGAAAAATCAGAAGACGTTTACGGCGGACCGGGAATGGTGGAAGCAGTATAACAATGCCGAGCTGAACCGTCTGGTGGAAACCGCTCTGGCGAATAATCCCGACTATATCAAGGCGGCGTTGAACATTAACAAGGAGCTGTATAACCTCAATCTGACCAATTCGGATTTGTTTCCGACGCTTTACGGCACTTTATCGGCTTCGTCACAACGGCGGATAGATACGGGAGACAATTTCTCCAGTAATTTTTCCGGCGAATTGGGACTGAATTATGAAGTCGACCTTTACGGAAAAATCAGAGATCTGAACGAGGCTCAGGAATTTGAATATAAGGCGACGGTTATGGACCGGGAGACGGCCAGACTGAGTCTGGTCAACAGTGTGGTGGATCTGTATTTTAACCTCGAATATCTGAATAATTCGATTTCGGTGAGCCAAAAGAACATTGCCGCGTATCAAAATATCCGAAACATTGCGGAAGCCAAATATAAGAGCGGCAAGGCCGATAATCTGGAATTTTTAGAAGCAAAGCAAAGCCTCCTGTCGGAAAAGAATCGGCTTTTGGAACTGGAAACGCAGTTTAAGGAAATGGAAACCAGTCTGAAGAATATCCTTAACGCCACAGATATGCCGAAAATAAAGTTTGCCGATATTTTGTCTCAGAAACAGCTGGGGGTGAATACGGAAGTTCCGCTTTCGGTTCTGGCGGCACGTCCCGATTTGGCGGCTAGTCAGTACAGGCTGGAGAAGGCGTTTAAAAACTTGGAAGCCGAGAACAAAAACTGGTATCCGGACATTACATTGAAAGGGGCGCTCGGCTCAAATTCCGACAAGGCCAGAACAACGTTTGACTTTCCTTTCGTTTTGGGCAGCGTTTCGGTTGATCTGCCGTTTTTGGACTGGAATCGGGTAAAAAACAACATTAAGCTTTCGGAAGCCGATTACCGGATTGCCGAGGTGGAGTTTAAGGATGTGCTAAATCAGGCGCTGAACGAAGTGGGTTACTATTATTTTGCTTATGCCAAAGCGGCGGGAATGTATGCCAATACGGCTGAAAACTATAAAAATTCGCGGCAAATTACAAAATATTACAGCGACCGTTACAACAGCGGAAAGATAGAGTTTAAAGATTATCTGGAAGCGCTTAACAAAGAGAATTCCTTAAAAGCCGATCTGATCCAGCAAAAGTATCAGATTATCAAATATGAAAACTACGTGTACAAAGCCATGGCCGGAAAATATTAGGCTTTAATCTGAAAGATTATATCTATGAACGGTTATAGACTAAGAGCCTGTTGTTGAACGTTGAAGAAGTGACTATAATAAAAAAATAATCAGAAAATTAATAAAATCTCAAGAAAATGATGATTGTATTTTTCTTAGTGTGGTTATGCCAATTTGAGAGATTTGAACGATGAATTTTTTTCAGAAAAAGAATGTAAACGCCTCTTCTGCCGCGGACAGTGCCGGCGGACGGCCCGGGGTTCATTCCAGTCAGGATCTGATTAAAGCCATGTCGGCCGGAGAGACTCCGAAGCCGCAGCCCAAACCCGTTGAGACGCCGGTTTCTTCACAGCCGCAAACGCCGCCGCAGCCCAAACTTTCGGCGCCGGTTCAGCCGGCGGCTTCCAAAACAGAGACCAAGCCTGCCGACGAAAGCAGAGTATCGGTTACGGCTCCGACGGACGAAGGACTGATTAACGATGTTAAGTTTTCCGACGTTTATATTACGCCTGACAAAAAATGTTATGTCTGGGGCGCTAAAACCGATTGCGGCCTGAAGGTTATTTCGTTTACGGACTTTCCGAAATTTTTCAGTAAAATCGAAGAGGCTTATGACGGCAAAAATCGCAGTTATCTTCTGAATTATGAAGGACGCAATTACCGTGTGGAAAGAACCATTGCGCTGGATGGGCCGCAGTATTGTGCCCGCAAGATGCCGATTTCGGTTCCGAATCTGAAAGATTTGGGACTGCAGCCGGGAATCTATAACCATCTGATCTCGCTGGCCGGCGGCTGCGGTTTGATTCTGTTGGCCGGTGCAACGGGTTCGGGCAAGAGTACGACGGTTTCGGCTCTGCTCAAAGAGTATCTGCAGCAAAAAGGCGGGTATGCGTTTACGATTGAAGATCCGATAGAGATGCCGCTGGACGGTGTTTATGTTACGCCCAATGCGGAACTGGGACTTTGCAAACAGACCACGCCGCCGGACGGAATCTGGGAAGAGGGCATTAAATCGGCTCTGAGGTCAAAACCGCGTTATGTTTATCTCGGTGAAATCCGCTCTCCCGATGTGGCCAGCGAAGCTTTGCGCGCCGCTACTTCCGGCCACTTGGTTTTGTCGACGATTCATGCCAATAACGTCAGCGATGCTGTGAATGCGCTGGTTAAATATGCCGCTTCCAGCGGTATCAGCGAGGAAATGGCTTATGAGCTGGTTGCCAACGGATTTCTGGCCTGTCTGCATCAGGTATTGGAGGGGGCGCCCAAAAGAGCCCGCGTAACGTATTTGTTTGCGAATCCGGACGTTAATGCCGGTTGTCAGGTTCGCGGAATGCTGCGGAGCGGCAAGCTTAATCTGGCAACCATTCTGGAACAGCAACGCGTTAAAATTGAACGCAATATTCCTTTGTTTTCTTAATAGGAACTGCAGCGCTTAAACGTCAGAACCGTTTTAATCGAGCGGGGCGTCTTTCATGCCGAGACGGCCGACAAACGGCAGTTTGAGCGCCGGGCGGAGAAAGTCAATGCCGAACGTCAGTCCCAAAATGTTTATCTCTATGCCTTCGGCTTTGCCGACGGTTGCTCCCAGGGCGCCAAAAAGCGAAAACTGCCAGCCGCTGCCGCTTTCCGAACGTCCGAAAAAGTCACCGCGGTTTATCCAGTCTTTGCCGATGGCATTGGGCGGCAGTTCGACGGTAAGTTCCGGCGTATTGCGGATGATGTTGGCAATAAAGGAATTGCTGTTGGGACCGGGCCATACGTTATAATAAGTTTTGTAAGGATAGTCTTTGACATATTCCTGAATGCGGGCAATGGCTTTTTCCGCTTTCGGACCGCGAATTTCTTCCAGCAGTTCGGGTTTGGAACCATACCAGTAGCGGTCGGGAATGTCCTGGCGAACGGAAACGGCATTGCCGGAAAAATAAAGGTTCCAGCCCATGACTTGGTAGGTCATGTAATGGTCGGCATTCTTATCCTTGGTGGCAATCCAGCTGTGAACGGAGAACCAGCCCCGCCAGTTGATGGTGCGGGCGGCATAAACTTGTACGACGGCTTCAGACACTTCCTGCGGAGCCGGCGCCAGACCGGCACTGTCGCGGCGGGCGGTGCGCCAGTCGCGGCGGGTCGCAACGGCGGTAACAACCAAGGCCATCAGCAGTAGAAACAAAAGCCAACGGCGGAATTGCGGCGTCTTCAGAAAACTAAAATCTATTTCCATTTGCTTATCCGTTATATGAGGTTCAGAGCCTGACCGGTTTTGGCAATGCTGGCAGTCAGTTTTTTGGCGTCTTCGGTCAGTTCCATGTTTTCAAAGATGTAAAGGGCGTCGTGGAAATATTCAAGAGCTTCTTCCAATAAAGCGCGGTCGGAACCGTTTTTTCCCAGACGGTAGTAGATTTCGCCGATGCTTTCCTGAATGCGCGCCCAAGCCAGGGGATCTCTTTTTTCGGTGATGACTTTTTGGCGGTTTTTGTAACAGGCAATGGCCAGTTCGGAAATGTCTTCGCTGCGGCTGAAACTGCCGAGCAGCGCCAGCATATGCGCGAGATCACCCTGAATGTTGGCCCAAAATTCGGGAAACAGCGCGTAAGTATATATTTTTTCGGCTTCACGCAGTTGGAAAACGGCGTCGCGCAGAGCCTGAATATCTTCTTTTTGCCGCCAGTAGTTGAAAAACAGGCCGGATAATTTGTAAGATATGCAGCCGTAATCGTAGGGATAATTATATTTGCTGAGATACTTCTGAGCCAGCCGGTAATAATGAATGGCGTTTTTTAAATAGGCGTCGGGTCTGCGCAAAGTATGTTTTCCGGCGCTGTCATACAGTTGTCCGAGGTGGTTGTATATGCAGCCGAGGTGAACGGGGTTTTTGATCAGATCCTGATGTTTGAGGGCAGTTTCAAAAAGATTTTTGACGATTTTGTAGTCTTTGTCGTTGCCGCGGTCATAAGCGTAGCTCAGGTAGATGATGCCCAAAATGTTCATAATGTAGGGCATATATTCAATGGAGAGGCTTTTGGCCGAGTTGTCGCGGGAAAGTCGGTCAATTATTTTTTTCAGCAAAAACTTCTTTTTGATGCCGGCCGGTTTGTCCTTGGGACTGACGGTGCTGAGAACGGCGCCGTAAATCAGGTTGCCGAGCGCTTCCGGCAGTTCTTGTTCCGCGCCTGTAATGTCTGCGGGAACGTAAAAACAATCCATCAGCGAAACAAAAGCGTTGTCTTCTTTTTCATACTGGTTGTTGTTTTGAAAATTGATGCGGATTTTTTCCCCTTCCCGGTAGCCCCAGAGCAGGACATCGGCTCCGGTCCGGTCCAAAATGGCCTGTCCTTTGTCGATAAGGTCAAAAAGCGTGCGCGTATCCAGACTAAGAAAGTTTTTGGAAAAAGGTTCGTCGAAGTAAGATACGTTCAATCCTTCGTGCTGCCGCATTTTTTCGGCAATAATCTCTCCGCTGCGGCTTTCGACGCTGTCGGAAAACTCTATGACCACAATGTTGAAACGAATGTCTTCATATTGTTCCGCGCCGATATCGGGTTTGGTGTCGGCATGCTTGGCAAACAGGGCGTCTTTTATCTGTTTGAACAGTTCCATTCTAGTCCTTACCGATGTTGTTTTTCAGATCTTCGATATTCTGCCGGATGTCTTCCATAAAGTCACGGTTGAGCTCGCGGATGGTTTTGTTCGGCGTCTGCCAGTTTTTGAGCTTGGACAGGAACCAGATGCCGATAACCAGCGCCAACAGCGGCAGAGAATAAGCGTTGGGCGCATATATCTGAAAAGCGCTCAAAATAATGAATATAATCTGCAGTTTGATGAGAAAAGTGCAGATATGGTGAGGCGAAAGGCCGGAAACATTGGCCTGATAGTAAACGGTGTCGGTGGTGAGGTTGGCAAACTTGTCACGCAATGTGATTTTTTTTATAACGGCGCCGGCCAGTTCAATGATGAAGAACATTATCAAAATCAGCGATGAGGACGAGGCGCCTTCGGCCGCGTTGGCAAACAGCATCCAGCCGAGCATAAAGCCCAGGGCCTGTGATGACGCCCGGTTCATATTGAGTCTGGCGGGATACCAGTTGAAAATGGCGTAAGCGACAGCGGCGGCCAGAATGACGGCGGCAAACAGACCGTAAAGAAAAGGGGTGGCCCCCAAAACGGCAAGAATGATGATCCCGGTGCAAATAGTTCCGGTTTGAACCGGCTGAACGCCGTCAATGCCGTCAAGAATATAATACATGGCGCTGAAAAGAAACCAAACGGCAATGATTGCGGCACGATCCAGCCAAAAAGGAAGTTCTCCCTCAAAAATGAGGGCGTTTTCAGGCAGGAAAAAAGCAGAAACGATGCAGGCCGGCAAAATTGCTGCCGGAGTATATCCGGCAGTGCGCCCGGAAAGGGAAACGGCATAGATTATCCCGGAGCACAACAGCGGAACGAGTATGTCGAAGAATCCGATTTCGTAAATGAAGTCGGAAAAATCGGGGCTGAAGAAATAAAGCAAAATGATTCCAAGTGCGGAAGCGGCATAAAGCGGTATGAAAACAAGCTTGTCTCTGCCGGCGTCTTCTTCGTCGGGATAAAAACGCCCGGTTAAAGCGACGAAGCCGAAAAAGCTGATGAGAAAGCAGATTATTGCGGCGGCAACGGCAATGACGAACTTGGTATCCATATTTTTTACCCTGCGAATAACGTTCTATAATAGACAAGTTATAATCGTTTTAATCGTTATCTTCAAGCATGTTTGCGGGGTTATGCCAGTATAAATCTATTTTTTGAGAAGCGTCTGGTAACCGTTTTTGAGAAGTCGGTTCAATGTGTCGGTTTTGCAGCCGTGTCGCCGGCTGTTGAGGCTGATTGTTTCGAAAATTGCGTCCAGAATCGAAATTTCGGCGGACGGTGTCAGCGACGGACTTTTGAAAACGCATCCGCCCGGCAGTCCGTAAAGGCGGCCGGATATTTCGTCGGCGGAAATCCGGCTTTGGTCGCTGAGGGCGAGTTTTGAGAGTTCGGCAACGGCCGCGTGTATGGTTTCTTTGTTGTTTTTATCCTTTAATATTGAGGAAAGGTTTTGTCCGCGGGCAGAGAACAGAAAGCCGAGCGCATTGACCGAAAAGTGTTTCCAGAAATTAGTTTTGTCGTCCGGAGAATATGAAACGGACAGGCCGGTTTCGGAGAGAAGTTCGTCGACAATGTCGGTCTGCTCCTCGTTCGGAGTTTTGGAAACGGTTATTTCGGGCTGCAGGTTAAAAGCGGTCAGCGTGTTTCCGTTCAGTTCCAGACAGCCGTAAAAATAGGCGGGATAAAAGTTTTTTCCAAGCAGGGGGCGGATGATTTTTTTGTTGCCGACGTCGTTGAAGCAAATCAGCGGCGTTTCTCCCAGCGACTTTCCGGGCAGAAAAGTCAGATGGGCCTGCAATGTGTGCGAATCGGAAGCAAGGATAACGGCCAGCGGCGCTTTTCCGACTACGGAGGCGGTGTCAAAACGGCAGGTCTTTTTCTGAAGATTATATTCTTCTTTTATGGTCAGATTGTCTTTCAGACGTTGAAGGCCGGCCGAAGATGAAACGATGACGACGTTTTCGCCTGCATCCTGGAATTTTGCTGCCAGAAAACAGGCCAGAGCCCCGCTGCCGATAATGTAAAGCGGCGCGCGTTGTTTGTTTTTTTGCGGCTGGACGGCCGGAACCTGATTTCGAATTTTTTTGAAAAACATTATTTCACCTTTTGCATGCGGGCAATGAAGAAAGAATCGCAGCCGCCAACTTCATCCAGATGTTGGGGCAGGGTAC
>CALXRQ010000020.1 GCA_944390895.1 uncultured Alphaproteobacteria bacterium | reverse complement strand
CGTCCGAACTCAACCGGTTCAAAACGAAAACCTGACACCTGGACAACAGTGCGGCATTAAGTTCAAAAGACGGATTCTCCGTCGTCGCACCGACCAAAATAACCGTACCGTCCTCGACATAGGGAAGAAAACCGTCCTGCTGCGATTTGTTGAAACGATGAATTTCATCGACAAACAACAGGGTCCCCTTGCCCTGATTGGCCCGCCGTTCCTGCGCATACTGAAACACGCGCTTCAGATCGGCGACACCGGAAAACACCGCTGAAATCTGTTCAAAATACAAATTGGTATGCTCGGCAATCAGCCGGGCAATGGTTGTTTTGCCGCAGCCGGGCGGCCCCCATAAAATAAAAGAGGATATCTTGCCGGATTTTATCATCCGCCCCAGCGGCGCATCCTCGCCGACAATATGATCCTGTCCGACCACTTCTTGGAGATTTTGCGGGCGCAGACGGTCGGCAAGCGGTCTTTTGATATTTGCTGAAAATAAAGTTTCTTCCATGTCAAATCACGATTCGTATTAAAGATGCCTTTAACATATCAGAAACTTTTTCAAAGATAAAACACTTTTTGTAAAACAAGAACAAAATTAGAACTAATGTTTTTTAAACGGATTGGTTTCTTCTGCGTTGCCGCTGAAATCAAATGCGTCTTCTTCCAGCCACCATTCGTTATCGCCCTGCGCTGCGTGCGCCGGCTGGTCGCGTTTCCATCGGTCGGAAATGTCATCGGCCAGAGCGCTTTGTTTGTCCGCCACCACCTGTCTGGTTTCCACCGCCTCTTCATATCGGTCCTCCAGATAAATGTTGACGTCTTCTTCATTTTTCAAATCCAGTCCCGTCTCGTTCAAAACCTCCAGCAGCCCCGGCGTCTCAATATCCTGAACATTGCGTTTTTTCTCCAGGTCCTCGTCAAGAAAATAACTGGCATCGGCCGCCGCCTTCTCTTTCAGCGCCTCATTTTTCAGAAAATACAAGCTTTTCAGCTTTATCGGCAGATGATAATACCCCGCCGCAATCAGAAATTCATCGCCGATTTCAAGTTTGTGCCGTCGTTCGTTTTTAAGGTTCTTGGCAATGATTTTGTAATAACTGGCATCCGTCAGCCCTTTTTTGGCTCGCAGCAGGATTCCGGAATCTCGGGCCGGTATCTGCACCGACTTGGTACCGAACATCGCCAGATTCTCAAATTTCCATGCCAGCGTTTTGCTGCTGTCCGCCAGCATCAGCTTATAAGTGGCATTGCTGACAATCTCCTCCAGCATTTCGGTACCGTACTTTTCATGCATCATTTTCACATAGTCGCTCAACAGCAGAAACGCCATTCGCGAATGCGGACCGTGCACCAACCCTTCCACCAGAGATTCGTAACGCGGCTGCTGCTCAATATCGTCAATGACAAACAGCAGAGGAAACGGGCCGCTCCCCTTCTGGGGAGCAATATTGGAATCAATCAGCATATCCATAAACATTTTGCCGACGAAATCAACCGACTTGTTGCCGCTGATATTATAAATCGTGACGACTTCCCACTCTCCGCTCTCGGGATTTTTAATTCCCCGCGACTGGGATACGGCAAAATCGCTGGATGACGTCCGCTCCCTGATGTTGGAATTGCGGAAAACCGACAGCGGATTAATCAGCATCGGAAAAATAATGCTGCGCTGCTTTCTCGACAGATAGAACAACTGCCGCAAAAGTTCCGAAATCTTCTGGTCATAGCCGAAGAACTCCGCTTCTTCTATCCAACGCCCGATAACCGTTTTCCAGCCGTCGACATCGCTGTTCTCCGCAGAAGCCTTGACCGCAAAATAGCTCTGAATCAGCCAGTCGGAAAACATTGCAAAACTGATTTCCTTACCCCGCCAGGCGCTGGGAACGCCTTCCCAGCTACCGATCGGCAGATAATTGTCCATGTCAAGCCGACCCAGTTCCATATTTTTAATGGCCGGCAAAGAATATTTTTTTGACATTGAAGCGTAATAGCTGAGCAGAATGTCCCTGTCTTCCTTACCCAGCCGTCCTTTTTCCAGAAGCTCGCTCAAAAAGTAATCATTGGCGCCGGCCTGCTCAAGTTTGGCAATAAAAAAGTTCAGAATACCGTCCATCGCGGCCATGGCCAGCCTTTCCCAATACTGGTCGCCGCCTCTCTCCGCACCGCTCAGAATAAAATACCTGACCAGCCCCGCAACGTACTTGTCTCTGGCCTCTCCTTTGGGGGGCATGTCTCTGGACGACAACGGATTCCAGCGCGGATAATATTCATTTTTAAGCGGTTCGTCCCGCAGATTCCAGTTAAAGTAGAAAACCCGCCCCAGCCTTGACCGATAGCCGCTGGTATATTTGGCCAATTCGTTGTGATTGTCCGCGGCCACGATACACGCATGATCCGATTCCAAAATCGACGGGATGGCCACGCCGGCGGTTTTGCCGCAGCCGGTCTCCCCCAGACACAAAACCGAAAAACAGCGTTTTAATTTCAGAATATGTTCTTCAAACTGCCCCAAAGCCATCAGAGTGCCGTCAAACAGCCCCATGCTTTTTATGTCTTCAAGCTCGGCATAACGGTTGTTAAATCTGTACCACAGACCGAAAGAATAAGCGCTGCGCATAAATGCAAACAGAGTAATAAACACAAACAAAAGCGGCGCCCCCAGCGGAATAAACACACCCCAGCTCCAGCGTCCGTTTTGCAGGGCGGCGGTAAAAATTTTCCACCACTTTTCATACGCGTCCCACAAGAAGGAAGGTTCTTCTTTCAGCTTAAGCAAAAACCGCTCGACCAAAGCAATGTTCTTATCGTTGAACCCTTTGTCAACCAGTTGGGCCAGCGACAAAAAGACAACCGACGCCGCGACAAAACCCGCCGCAATAAAAAACAACACCAAAAACAACTTTGCAATTGCTTTCAGTGAAGGTCTCTTTAAGATTTTCATTTCTGAAATTTTCATCTAACCGCGGCTTTCTCCGTCAACTCCGGCTGCGATCCAGCATATTGGCCATCCGCTCCCGCACCTCGGGATCCAGCGTTCTTTTTTTGGCGCTGTCCGCATTTTCGTTTTCCCGGCTGACTTCATTCTTAAATTCGTTTTTCAGCGCCATTCTTTTCTTTAGTTCCTCTTCCTTGCGCTGTTTAATTTTTTCTTTCAATTCCTCGTTATGAGACTTCTCGCTGCCGTTGCGCATTTTTTCTTCTTTAATGTGCGCCAGAATTTCTTCGTCTTTTACCGGCGGACGAGGCGCCGATTTGCGAAACAGTTTCATGCCGGACTCCACCAGTTTCCCGATGTCGATTCCCTTTTCGTGCGTCACGTCCCAAACGCCGAACTCCTTACCGTTGTCAAAGAAAAGGTCCGTCATGTCAATTCCTTCTCTTTTCTTTTTCTTGGGTGTTTTCGGCGCCAGCAGCTTTGCCAGCTCCTGCGGGGTCGGCACCCGGCCCAGCGCCTCGGCAATCTGTTCGGGAGAAATGATGCATTCGCTGATGTCCAGTTCCCAGATTTTGACGCCTTTCATGCTGCACCCGGTAAAGTCCACGCCTTTGAGGTTAACCTGACTCAAATCAATTTTGGACAAATCCAGCAGCGTCAGATTCAACCTTCGCAGATTAAGCCGGTGCGGATAATAAACCGCCATATATTCTACCAGGGCCTGAAGCTCTTCTATCGCCAGATCGTCGATTTCAATATCCAGCAGAATGGCGTCTTCAAGATTAGCCTCGGTAATGACCACGCCGTTCATTTTGGCGCCGGTAAAGTTCGTCCGCAGCAGATTGGCGCCGGACAGTACCGCTCCGGTCAGATCCGCCTGCGAAAGATTGGCATCGGTCAGATCGCTCCCGGACAAATCGGCACCCTGCAGATTGGCGCCGCTCAAATCGGCGCGTGACAGATTGGCGGCGGAAAAATTGGCATTGCGCAAATCAGCGTTGGCATAGACCCCGCCCTCCAGATTCTTTCCGGCAAATTCCAAACTGTCTTCGGCTTTCAACGCATCGGGAATATGAAAGAATTTTTTTTCAAGTTCGGCGGCTGCCTTAATGTTGAAAGACGTTTTGTCTTCTTCTTTTTCGGGGCGGGAAACCGCCTGCCACGAACAGCTTTCGCCTTCATCGTTTCTCTTTGGAGGATAAGAATGCCCGGCCGCGGAAAAATCAAACGTATCCGCCTCCTCTCGCCGGCCTTTGATTTTTTCTTTCATCGCAGCAATATTAAAATCCTTGCTTTTATTGACCATGATTCTTATCTCACATTCTTACGGCATCTTGATATAATAAAATATTTAACGGATTTTTACAAACATTTTATCATATCAGCGCAGAATACACTCGATCCGGTCGCTGCGCAGCTTGTTGCACATCTCCATAAAACCGCCGTTTTCGGACTTAATGACCAGCCGGTATATTTTTTTGCCTTTCAGCAGCGCGCTTTCCACTCTGGGTTTATATGCCGTAAACTCGGGATACAGTTCCCGCAGCATGCTCCATTCGATATCGGCGTTTTTGCGTTCCCGGTAAGAGCCGAGCTGCATTGTTTTAAGCTTGTTGTACCGTTCGCCGACATAAGGGTCAAAATCTCCGGCCGGTTTTTGCGGAACATTAATCGGCGTGTTTTTTTTCTCCGGCTGCCCGTCAACCAGCTTTTCCAGCCAGTCGTCGCCCTTGGACCATTGGTTGTCCGGATGTTCCTGCGCCTTCTGCTTAACGTCCGCCCGTGCCAGCATTTCAATCATATCTTTGTTAAACGAAACTTTGAGACTTTCTTCAATGCCGCTGACTTTCGCCTGCATCAGCTTTTTGTTAAACGGATTCAAACCGCTGTGGAAATACAGTCCGCGCAAGGCGACGGCCCGTTCCGCCTCGATCTGGCTCAGCCTCAGTTCGGTTTCCATAAACGCAATCTGCCGGTTCAGCAGTTCAACCTTTTCCGCACCGGACAAATTGCGGCGACGCTCCAGTTCTTTCAGTTCCCGCCGTTGCGCGTGTATTTTTTCTTCAGCAGCAACATAATCCAAATCGGCCATCCGCACAATATTGTAGTCAAGCTCGGCCTGCGCCAGCACCGCAACGCCGAGTTCCTCATAGGCCGCGGCTTTCAGCCTCATTTTGTCTTCGGGCTTTTCTGCCTTTTTATACGCGCTGACCGTATCGACCAGATGATCGGCGATTTTTCCGGCCCGCATTTGCAGACTGTCGACATACAAGGCATCTTTCACCTCATAACCGTTAATTTCAAGCGTTTCGATTTCCGGATACAGGCGGATGGCGTTCTGCATCACCTCTTTTTCCGAATAACGGTAACCCTCGTCGCGCATTACGTTAAACTCACTGCGATTGTTGACGGCGGCATGTTGGAAAGTGGCCAGTGCGTTTCTCTTGTCAAAATCTTCCAGTTCGTAAAAATGCCGCCCCTCCGGCTGCATTTTTTCCCGTTCAACCTTCACCAGACTGCCGTAAGCTTCTATCCCGGACTGCAGATAAGCTTTAAGCTGCCCCAACTTATAAAGAGCAACCTCAATTCCTTTTTTCAGCTCCAGATCTTCGCTGCTCAGCATTCCGTTGCGAGACAGTTTGTCGTTCAGACGCTTGAGTTCTTTGTTTTCTTTGGCTGTCAGCCGGT
Organism: uncultured Alphaproteobacteria bacterium; assembly: GCA_944390895.1. Lineage (GTDB taxonomy): Bacteria > Pseudomonadota > Alphaproteobacteria > RF32 > CAG-239 > CAJLXD01. Next base: position 25,484 of record CALXRQ010000020.1, on the reverse strand, counting down.
CTATTTCCTTTATTTTTCTGATGGCGAACAAAGCGTCCTTATGCCCTTTTATGGCGGCCATCGCCAGTTGCTGAGCCGACTTGGCATAAATGTTGTTATCAACGTAAACCTTGTTTTCGCTCAGGTTTGATATGGCATAAACCACGGCAAAGTCCAACACCCGAACCGCATCGTACAACTGGTTTTCACCGCCGGTTTTGACATTCATCGCCCGCCGGATTTCCTCTTTCGGATTCGCATCCGTCTCGGAAGAAAATATTTTCTTGTGGATATTTTTATCCGTCACGTCAACGTTATATTTCACGGCTCTGGCCATGGAGGTGTAGACATTCAGCTTTCCCCGCGCCGGCTCGACATGAACAACCGGCAGCACCTCCGCCGTTTCTCCGACCAGATTCGCCGTCTCCTTCTCCGTTGCACAACCGCCGATTCCTCCGGCCAGCAACACGGCAAGTGTAAATTTCAATACATTTTTTGTCATAGGCAGCCGCTTCCAGTGTAACAATATGTAACAAGAATTTAAAAGCTTTTTACCAAGAAATTTGCTATTAGTAAACTAAATTAATTCAGCAAACCAATTTTAGGGATTAAAAAAGCATGACAAATACTGTAAAAGTTGCCGTAATCGGTGCCGGTATGATGGGACGCAACCACCTGAAAACTTACAAGACTCTGCCGGGCGTCGAACTGGTCGGCGTCTATGACATTTTTCCCGAGGCCGCCCAGAAAGCTGCCGAAATGTTCGGCATCAAAGCTTTTTCCTCCATGGAAGAAGCCGCGGCTTCCGTCGATGCCGTCAGTATTGTTACGACTTCGGTGACGCATGCCGATGTCGGCGAATTTTTCTTGAACAAAGGCATTCACTGCCTGATGGAAAAACCGCTGGCCACCACCGAAGAAGGCTGCCGCCGTCTGATTGACGCCGCCGCCCGCAACAACGTCACCCTGCTGGTCGGCCATATTGAACAGTTCAACCCGGCCGTTGAGCAGATGCACAAAATCTTATCCGACACTTCAATGATTCGTTCTCTGACGGCTCAGCGCATGTCTGCCGCCAGCGGCCGTATCACCGATGTTGACGTTTCCATGGACTTGATGATCCACGACGCCGAAATCATTTTGTCGCTGGTCAAATCCCCGATTGTTGACATTCAGGCTTCCGCCGTCAAAACGCCGGATCACGCCGAAGGCAAAGATTACATCACCGCGCTTCTGAGTTTTGAAAACGGCGTGACCGCGACCATGACCGCCAGCCGTATTACTCAGGCTCGCGTTCGCACCCTGACGGTCACCACCGACACCAACTACATTGACATGGATTTCATCAACCAGAGCATCAACGTCCACTCTCAGGGGCGTATGCCTTACGTCAATCAGGAAAATCTCCCCGACTGGATGAACTACGGCCTTAAAGGCTCGGTCGAACAGTTGTTCATTCCGACCAACCAGCCTCTGTCCGCAGAACTGACCCACTTTGTCAACTGCATCAACGGCAGGGAAACCCCGCGCATCAGCGGCCAGAATGCCCTTGATGCCCTGCGTGTCATCTGGAAGATTCAGGAAAAACTCGGCTTTATCAAAAACAGCGATATCGACAGTGCTTTGACCTTTGCCGCCGAATAAAGAATATATTTGCCAACCTGCGGAATTTAATTTATAAGAAGGGGATTATTGTTATCCCCTTTTGTTTTGATGAAAACCACGGCCATGAGATACAAACTGACACTGGAATATGACGGAACCGGACTTTTGGGCTGGCAGCGGCAGCTGGACGGCCCCAGCGCGCAGGAATATCTGGAAACCGCCATTGCCTGCTTTACCGGTTCGGAAAAGGTTCAGGCCGATGAATGCGGCCGGGTATACAACCCGTTTCTGATTTTCGGCAAAGAACCGTTGATTACGGTTCAGTGCGCGGGCCGGACCGATGCCGGCGTACATGCGCTGGCCCAGGTAGCTCACTTTGACCTTAACCGTGACATTGACTGTTTTCGCCTGCAGGAAGGATTGAACGCGCATCTGCGCGCAAATGACATTGCTATGTGCGTCTTAAAGGCCGAAAAGGTTTCTGATGATTTTAACGCCAGATTCTCCGCCGTCGGCCGGGGTTATCTCTACCGCATTGTCAACCGCCGCGCTTTTCCTGCTCTGGAAAGAAACCGCGTCTGGTGGGTTCCTTATCCGCTTGATGTCGACTTAATGCGCCAAGGCGCGCAATATCTGCTGGGGCAGCACGATTTTACCTCTTTCCGCGCCGCGGCTTGTCAGGCCAAGTCCCCGATCAAAACGCTCGACCGGCTGGATATCGTCCGCGATGGCGATGAGATTCGTTTTATCGTCGAGGCCAGATCTTTTCTGCACCATCAGGTTCGCAATATGGTCGGCACGCTGAAAATGGTCGGCAACCGCCAAATTCGCCCCGAAGAGGTCAAAAGAATTCTCGAAGCCCGCGACCGCACCCGATCGGGTCCCAATGCGCCGGCCTGCGGCTTATATTTAAACAAGGTCGAATACTAAAACTCGTCATCCGCACAGATTTTCTGCGCAATGTCGTAACTGAAGCCGGCACGGGCCAGCGCCGCCATGTCTTTCTGCCGGTATTCCGCCCGCTGCCCCTCATTCCGAAACCTTCCGATTCTTTTTTTTCTGGCCAGTTTCAGAGCCGCCTCTTCTTCGTCATATGCCTGCGCCTCGCTCAAGCGTGAAATAACTTCTTCGCTGACGCCTTTCTCCCGCAGTTTTCCCCGAATATAGCGCATCGATTTTCCGGCGGCGGCATAATCTCGGATTTTCATTTCGGCAAAACGCTCGTCATTGACATAGCCGTAACGTTCAAAATCGCTGATGATTTCATCGGCCCACCCGTAAGCCTCCGAAAGGTCAAATTCCTTGTTCTGATACGCGTAGTCATTAATGCGTTTGCGCAAAACCTGCCGCAGGCCGGCGGAAGTCGTCTCAAATCTTTTCAGATAATACAGCGCAATATTTTTCAGGCGCGTCGGAGTAATCTTTTTCAAAACCCTGACTTTCGTTTTTTTCTCATCATCGTCAAACACTTGAACTTTCCCCCGATAAACACTATAACATAAGAAATATCATATTAAGAGGATTAACAATGAGCAACAACAATTTTGACACCTGCACTTCTTTCCACATCGACAACGGCGCTTTCCGCGGCCGCCTCGTCCGCCTGAACAAGGTCATTGACACCATTCTTGAAAAACACGGCTACCCGTTGCCGGTTTCTGCCGTCATTGCCGAAAGCTCGGCTCTGGCCGCCATTCTTGCCAGTTCGTTAAAATATGACGGCCTCTTCACGTTGCAGACTCAAAGCAACGGACCGGTTTCAATGGTTGTCGTCGACATCACCTCTGAGGGCAAAATCCGCGCCTATGCCAAATTTGATGAAAAGCATCTGGCGCATTCTCAGGCACTGCGCAAAACCGACGGCAAAATTGAAGCCGCCCCCCATCTCATGGGAGAAGGACACCTTGCTTTCACCGTCGATCAGGGACCTGACACCGACCTCTATCAGGGCATTGTCGACCTGCAGGGCAAAACCCTGACCGATTGCGCCCTGCGCTATTTTAAACAGTCGGAACAGATTGATACGGCTCTGCAGCTGTTTTTGCTGCCGCCGGAAGGAGATTCTCACAGCTGGAGCGCCGCAGGCATTATGATCCAGAAAATGCCGGCAACCGGCGGAAAAACGCCTCAGAACGAAGAAGAACTGGCAGAATCCTGGAACCAGGCGCAGGTTTTCATGCACAGTCTGACCGCCGACGAAATCTTCAATGCCGACCTCAGTGCCGAAGACATTCTCCACCGCCTGTACCATGCCAACAATCTGGTCATTACCAAAACCGCGGATTATAGTTTCGGCTGCCGCTGCAGCCGCGAAAAGCTCTTGAAGACGCTGCGCTCTTTCTCCAAAGAAGAAATCGAAAGTCTGGCGGAAAACAATAAAATTACCGCCGATTGTCAGTTTTGCTCGGAAAAATATGTCTTTGACAAAGGCGAAATCATCTCGCAGTAGTTGTTAACGACATTTTAATCTATAAATCATATATTAATTAAAAATAATTAATTTTATGGATGGCTAAAATGACTGTTTTAAAAAAAATCTTACCTGCTTTGGTTATAATTTCGCTTATCTCCGGTTGTTCCGTTTTCAAACCGATTGACCCGGAAGCGGAAAAATATCGCGAACCCCGTTTTTCAAGCAACGATCCGATTGAACTCAAGGTAAAACAAATCGACATCACCTCTGAATTCACGCCGACATTCACCCGTCCGAATGTCGAACACCTGTTCCCGATTTCGATTGAACGCACCGCCAAAATCTGGGCTAAAGACCGTTTGAAAGCCGTAGATTACAGCAGTGACCGCGTTGCTGAAGTCATCATCAAAGACGCCAGCGTAACCGAAGAAATTGAAAAGTCTCAGGAAGTTTTCCAAAAAGACCGCATCAAATATCGCGCCAACCTGAATGTCGTCGTTCGCATCACCGACACCAAGAGCCTGTCCCGCGCCGAAACCGAAGTCATTGCCTGGCGTGAGCTGATTATTCCGGCCGATACCGATATCACCGACAAGGAAAAATATTGGAACGGTATGGTCACCAAGCTCTTTGACGAATTTAACGTTAAAATGGAACAAAATATGCGCCGTTATCTGAATATGTACATTGCCAATAACAGCCATATTGAAAACTATCAGTAAAAATTTCCCGGCTATAAAAAAAGAACCTCAGATTGAGGTTCTTTTTTTTAGCCGCATCTTGTTTAACGAACCGGAACATAATCTATCTTCGCTTCTTCGTCAGTCGCTTCCAGCTTAAAAATAACCGGCCGCAAACCATCGTTGCAGCTGCATATTGCCACGCCGGGCTTTCTAATCCAGTCGCCATAGTAGAAAACGCTGCCGCCCGCCCCGTGAGCCAAAGCAAACACATATTGGTAAATAGCTTTCCAAGCTTCGTCGCAAAATCCCTCCGGCCTGGCATAATCGGCATAGAACACCTGCCCGGCTCGCAGCATCGGACATGCCTGCAGCCCCGGAGCTCCGTATTCTTCCGCCAACTCCTTGTCCAGCGTCGTTTTCAAAACCGTAATCTTAACCTTTTTCATCCCGTACCTTAGTTAATGGTCGCCGAATATGCATCTTTGCCGAAAGCCGACAGAGAAAAAGTAGGAATGCGAATGTCCTTGGTCACTTTCTGCGCTTCGTCAAGAATTTTGCAGCTGCCGTAAAAAACCGCATTCGGCGATTTCAGCGGCGCCGTACTGGTAAACTCAAAACACTCACCGGGCTCAAGCTCGGGAATCTCGCCCTTAAACCCCATGGTATCGTCAACATAGCAATTACCTTTGTCGTCGGTAATATTCCAGTTTTTGCCGACAACATGAATCCGATGAGAAGAGTTGTTTTCAATGCAGAGATAATATCCCCACAAGACCTCGTCCTCTTTGCTTTCTTCTTCAACCAGCACCGGACAGGCCGAAATGGTAATGTCATCGGTCCGGCTGACCTGCATCTCATCTTCATAATCAAACATTACATTAACCTCACAAATTTTTGCTTCGGGTTAATGATTCCTTAACTTTTAAAGATTCGCAAACTCAAGTCTGCCTTATCCCCAGACTTGTCCTCAAGATTCTGATTACGCTATTTTCTGTTTGACAACTAAAGCGATTCTCTGATTCTTTTCCCGGAGTCTGAGTTGCGGACATAAAAAAAGCGCTCATGGGGAGCGCTTTTTTTTCAACACGGATAAACTCGTCTTATGAAACTTTAGACAGGATATCCACCAGATCTTTCTGGGCGTCTGCCGGAGAAATATTCTTAAAAACGGCATATTCGTTGGCCAGACGATCCAAGGCCTGCTCATAGATCTGCCGCTCGCTGTAAGACTGCTCCGCCAGATTCTCGTTGCGGTGCAAATCGCGGATAACCTCGGCAATTGCTACCGGAGACCCTGAATTAATCTTGTTTTCATATTCCTGAGCACGGCGCGACCACATAATCTTTTTGACCTTGGCTTTGCCCTTCAGGGTCGAAATTGCGTCTTCCATCACGCTGGAATCAGAAATCTGACGCAGACCGGTTGTCTCAGCCTTAGCCATCGGAATACGTAGCGTCATTTTGTCTTTGTCAAAATTAACCACAATCAATTCCAATTCCGTTCCGGCCACCTGTTGCTTGGTAATGTCAGCAACTTTGCCCACGCCATGGGCGGGATAGACGACATAGTCGCCGGAAGAGAACGCTAATTTGTAAGGTGTCTTTTTGTTCATTTGCTTGTCCTGTTTTATTTAAAACCGATAGGCTTAATTGCCTCAATGGAATTCTGTTTTTTGGAAAACATCAACACCATACCACAAAATGCGCCTCAAATCTAGTCAAAAAACGCATCTTTTGTCAAAAAAAACGACATTATTTTTACAGAAAATAAACCCAAAGAAAAATATGGCAAAAATTCAAACCGTTAATGTTTCTATTTTGCATCATCCAGCGGTTTGATTCGTCCGCGGTTGATATAAACCAGCTCCGGCCGGGAAATCATGTTCCCGTTCTGCCCCACCTTAAAGCTGGCGATTGCGCCGTGCCAGTCTCTGATTTCCATAATCGTGCGAACCACGTCCTCATTGTCGGGAATGGCTTCTCCTTTGCGCCGCGGCGTGCGTTCATAGGCCCAAATCAGCATATTGAGACTGTCATAACTGTTCGGCGCGCACAGATAAAGCGGCTGCATATACTGCTCACCGTATCTTACGGAAAATTCCTTGGTCGCGTTAGCCGAAGACACAAACCACAATCCGTCAAACGCGGAACGGTCTTTGGCCTCGGCAAAATCGTTAATCGTCGTCAGCCGCACGTCGCCGGTTATCTCTTTCAAATCGCGAGCAGCATTGGCGGCATCCGGCGTCATGCCGCTGATGAAAAAGATATCGGGCGTCCCTTTTTTCAAAATGCTTTTAATAATTTTGGCAAAACTCTCGGTACCGGCCTGATAAACTTTCTTGCCGACGATTTCTATGCTGCCGTCCTTGTTTAAAATCTCTTCCAGTATACGACTCTGAACCTGAGAATTCTCATCGGTAGAAGTCAGGATGGCAATACTGCGGATTCCTTTCTCTTTCAGAGCGTCCGCCATCATCTGCGCCATACTGTCATTGCGGGTAAGATTGTTGAAACTGTAATAGTCCTCGGCCATTCTGTCCCCGTACGCACAACCGAAATGAATCACTTTTTTGTCATTGGTTATGGTATTGGCTTCAGTCGCCGCCGGCGTCAAAACCGTCAGAACCGCATTGACTTTCTCCACATTCACCAACCGATTCGTATTGCGGTTGATTTTTTTGGGATCCATCGCGTCATCGTCAAACACCAGTTGATATTCATAACGTGTACCGCGCTTTTCCCACTCGCCGAAAGCCATTTCCATGGCATTTCGCACCGAATTGCCGATATAGGCATTTTCACCGCTGAGAGGCAGGGTCGCGCCGATTCTGATGACGGGCTTTTTGGCCGGAACCGGAGTCTCTTTGCTTTCAACGTTAAGCATCGCCGACAGCAATGCTGCCGATGCCGTTAACAACGCTCCCCAAAAGATTTTCCGTTTCATGTTCCTTCCTCTAAGCCTCAATAATTCTGACATCCTAATTTATATAATAGCATTTATTTAAATTTGATTACAGTTTAAATTTATGTGCCGCTGAAATTATTTGCGGTTTTAAACCACAAAAAAACTCCCCGGACAGGGAGTTTTTTTCAAAGCTCAAAACAAACTATTTGGTTTCGCTTGCAGCTTTCTCTGCTTCGGCCTGAGCAGCTTTCTCAGCCGCGACACGAGCCAGATCCTTGGCGCCTTTGGCATTAACGTCGCGGTCAACCAGCTCAATGATTGCCATCGGAGCACAGTCGCCGTAACGGAAACCTGCTCTCAGAACGCGGGTATAACCGCCGTTGCGGTCTTTATAGCGTTCAGCCAGAGTAGAGAAAAGCTTGGAAACGGTCTCGTTGTTGCGCAGGAAAGACAGAGCCTGTCTGCGATTGTTCAACTGGCCTTTCTTGCCGAGCGTAATCATGTTATCGGCAAAAGTTCTCAGTTCTTTGGCGCGGGTAACGGTAACCTTAATCTGCTCATGGGTCAGCAAAGCGTTGGTCAGATTGGAGAACAAAGCCTTGCGGGCATTGGTGTCCATATTAAGTTTTCTGTGTCTCATACCATGTCTCATGACATATTTCCTTTCGTTTTCTCTGTGCTTTGCGGGGCAAAGCGGATAAATACCAAACCTTCACCACGGAATCGCTTTTGCGACCATGCATGAAGATTAACTAATCGAGTGCGTTTCTAACATACAATTATCTGAAAAGCAAGCAAAAGAATCAAAAAAATCCTTGTTTCCGATTACCTGTTTTTTCTTTTCATGACTTCTTTTAAGTCTTCAAGTAATTGCATATTTATATCTTTATAAAGTTCTTCGTAATAATTTAGCCCTTCCTGGTTATAAAATGAAAGCAACCATCCTTTTTCCTTAAAATAGGTTTTATCCCAAATAACATCATATTTTTTATCTAACAGCCGATATTGAATGGTCAAATCATTATATGCTTTTCCCATAGGAGCCCCTAAAAGCCATAACAAATCACCCGGCAAAGACAAGCCGTAATACGTTATTGTTTGCCTCACATTAGATGATAAAATTGTTCCTTCCAAAAGGTAATCTGAATTCATTTTTTGAGATGTTGGCATTATTATAACGTCATCAAATAACGCAGCATTAGCTATTTCTTCTCCCGTCGCCTGAGCAAAAATTTCAGGAGCTTTGGCTATATTTCCCTCTGGAACCTTTATATCTGTAACTGTTGCATAAGGAACTAAAGGAAGCATTGCCAAAAAAAATTTTCCTCCATTTAAGATTTCATTATCGTTTTTTCTTAAATCACGAAAAGCCGGTATTTGAATACTGGCTTTAACTTTGGGTTCCTGATATATTTTGGGTTCTGCTGTATATTTCCATACATTGTTTGAAACACTGCATCCGCACATAATCCACAAAGATAAAAGTATCATTATTCTCTTCATTCAAACATCCTTTCATTTTAGTTAAAACAAAACCCACCAAACTAAAGGTGGGCGGATGTTCGAAAACCATTGAATGTTATGGCTCGGCTTATTCAGCACATAGCCTTATTTAGCCGACATCCACCCTAAAGGCAGAAATCGACATAAATATTTTAAGTCGTTATGTAACGACTACATTCATAAGGGTTTTCGACGCCCTAGATACACTAAAGTATATCCAAAAATAGATTAAGTTTTTAAGATGTATTTGTAAAGCTTTAAATATAAAACATCTAATACCACACTCAAAAAAAATCCCCTCTCAGGTCTGGCCGGTAACGATATAAATATTTCCCGGTAAACTGTGGGTTCTATAGTAGCTACAAACCTAACGGCTTGACCACGCTCGTTAGCATGGAACGGTGTCTAACAACACCTTTGCATTCAGCCCTGAGTAAACTCGGGGTTTTCTGTAAGGCTTGTAATAAAAAAACCTCCGATTCTCATCGGAGGTTTTAATCTTTTCTCTAGAAGTGTTCGTCAACTCTTTTAATGAGTTCTTCAATATTCTCAGGCGGCCAGCCCGGTGTATCCATACCCAGATGAATACCCATCTTAGCCAGAACTTCTTTGATCTCATTCAAAGACTTGCGACCGAAGTTCGGCGTTCTGAGCATTTCGGCCTCGGTTTTCTGTACCAAATCACCGATATAAACGATATTGTCGTTTTTCAGGCAGTTTGCCGAACGAACGGACAATTCAAGCTCTTCAACCTTCTTCAGCAGGTTACGGTTGAACGGCAACTCTTCTTTCTCAGCTTCTACTTCGGCTTCCGGTTCGTCAAAGTTAATGAACGGCTTCAACTGATCCTGCAGGATGCGGGCTGCAAAAGCAACTGCATCTTCAGGCGTGACGACACCGTTGGTTTCAACCACCATGGTCAGTTTGTCATAATCCGTAACCTGACCGACACGGGTGTTTTCAACTTTATAGGAAACCTTTTTAACCGGAGAGTAGATTGCATCAACCGGAATCAAACCGATCGGAGCGTCAGCAGCCTTGTTCTGGAAAGCCGGGACATAACCTTTGCCGGTATTAACCGTCAGTTCCATGTTGATTTTGGCGCCGGCATCCAGATTGCAGATAACATGCTCCGGATTTTTGATTTCAACATCATGACCGGTTTCAATCATTGCCGCAGTAACCTCGCACGGACCTTCCGCCTTTAACGTCATGTTTTTCGGACCTTCGCCGTGAACGGCGATTGCCAGACCTTTAACGTTCAGCACGATATCCGTAACATCTTCTCTTACACCGGGAACAACAGAAAATTCATGAAGAACCCCGTTGATTTTAATAGCGGTAACCGCACCGCCCTGCAAAGAAGAAAGTAAAACTCTTCTGATTGCGTTACCCAAAGTCAGACCAAAGCCACGCTCTAAGGGTTCAACCACTATCTTGGCCTTATTGCCGCCGTCAAACGGTGTAACTTCCAAGTTAGTTGGTTTAATAAGTTCTTGCCAATTCTTTTGAATCACTGGTATGTCCTCTTTTCTACTGCATATGCAAAGTTTATAAACCACAAGAAGGTGAGACTCTTCGAGTCTCACTTCTTAAAATAAGATGATACTAAACGCGACGTCTTTTTCTCATGCGGCAGCCATTGTGAGGAATAGGGGTAACATCACGGATAGAAGTGATGGTGAAACCTATAACCTGCAATGCTCTGATCGCAGATTCTCTACCAGAACCGGGACCTTTAACTTCGACTTCCAAGGTTTTCATACCATGTTCCTGAGCCTTTTTACCGGCATCTTCGGCTGCAACCTGTGCGGCATAAGGGGTAGATTTTCTGGAACCCTTAAAACCCTGAGCACCGGAAGTAGACCAAGAAACAGTGTTACCCTGAGCGTCGGTTATTGTTATTCTTGTATTATTGAAAGTAGAATTTACGTGAGCAACGCCCGCTGTAATATTCTTCTTTTCTCTTTTTTTCACACGTTGTGTTACTGCTTTTGCCATTTAACAATTACCTTTTCAAACTATTTCTTTTTGTTCGCAACAGTTTTGCGTTTGCCTTTGCGGGTACGGGCATTTTGTTTTGTGCTCTGACCGCGAACCGGCAGACCTTTACGATGTCTCAAACCTCTGTAGCAGCCGAGATCCATCAGTCTCTTGATGTTGACGCCAACCTCGCGGCGGAGTTCGCCTTCTACGACGAGATCGCTGTCAATGACTTCACGGATTTTAGCTACTTCATCTTCGCTCAATTGATGAACGCGACGCTCTGAGGGAATTCCAGTTTTTGCACAAATGTCTTGGGCAGTTTTGCGACCAATGCCATAGATATAAGTCAAAGCAACTTCTACCCTTTTGGCAGTTGGAATATTTACACCAGCTATACGAGCCAAATTAACTCTCCATTCTCTATATTATTAACAAATTTAAAAAGTTGATCACCACTTTTCAAAATTAAGCCGGATTATAGGCTATTATTTGTTAGTGTCAACCACCCTTTATCAAAATTTCTGAAAAAAACATCATTTTTTTTCAAAAAAATTATTCTCCTTGACGATTCCTTGCTTTCATCTCCGCATCAAATGCTTAAAAGCTGAATTTTCATAATTATTTAGCTTTCAGCTTTAACGCTCCCGATTCGCATACCTCGGCCGCTTCCGTCAAATTTTCAGGCCACGGCCAGCAGACTGTCTATTTTTTTGGCTACGGCTTCAATTGTTCCGGTACCGTCCACGCAGCGCAACAAACCCTTCTTCTCAAAATACGGTATGGTCGGATAGGTCAAAGCGCGGTAGTTTACCAGACGGTTCTGAACCGTTTCGCGGTTATCGTCGATTCGGCGGTAAAACTCCGTTCCGCCGCAGTTGTCGCAGACACCGTAAATTTTCGGCTTCTGATACTTGTCATGATACCCCTGTCCGCAAGACATACAGGCATAACGGCCCAAAATGCGCTCCATGATAATCTCGTCCGGTACCTGAATTTCAATAACCGCGTCAAGTGTAATGCCCTTTTCGGCAAACATCTTTTCCATGGCCTCGGCTTGCGGCAGCGTCCGCGGAAAACCGTCCAGAATAAAACCGTTTTTGCAATCCGGCTCGTCAATCCGCGCCGAAAGCATTTTAATAATCATATCATCGGGAACCAGATTGCCGCCGTCAATCAGCGCCTTGATTTCCAATCCCAACGGCGTGCCTTTGGCTGCCTCTGCGCGCAGCATCTCGCCGGTAGACAAATGCGGAATGGCAATTCTTTCCTTCAGAAGTCTTGCCTGAGTGCCTTTACCGCAGCCCGGAGCCCCGGTAAAGACAATATGCAGTCCCAAACCGTCCTTGTTCATTATCTTCTCTTGCTTTTGCCTGCCAAAGACGCCTTTTTGATCAGTGATTCATACTGATAGGCAATCAGATGCGACTGCAATTGTCCGACAAAGTCCATTGTAACCTGAACCACGATCAGCAACGTTGTTCCGCCCAGGACAAAAGGAACCGACAGCTTGGAAATCAGAATTTCCGGCAAAATGCACAGCGCGGTCAGATAAACGGCGCCGAGGACCGTCAGTCTGGTAACGACATAATCCAGATATTCGGCCGTATTTTTACCCGGACGGATACCGGCAATAAAGCCGCCGTGTTTTTTCAGGTTGTCGGCCGTTTCTTCCGGATTGAAAACAACCGCGGTATAGAAAAAGGCAAAGAACAAAATCAAAGCCGCATACAAACTCAGATACAACGGCTGTCCGTGACCGAGCAGCTGGCTCAACTGCTGTACCCAGGCCGGACCGTTTTCGGCGCTCAGATTGGCAACCGTAATCGGCAGCAGCAGCAAAGAGCTGGCAAAAATCGGCGGAATAACGCCGGTCGGATTAATTTTCAGCGGCAGGTGAGAGCTTTCGGCCGCGCCCATGCGTCCCATAACGGCGCGCTTCGGATACTGAATGGTAATTTTGCGCTGCGCTCTCTCAACCAGAACGATGACATAAATAAGTGCCAGAACCATAACCAGCAGCATCAGAATGACAAACATCGACATCGAACCGACGCGTCCCAACTCAAACGTATGCGCCAGAGCGGTCGGAATGTTGGAAATAATACCGACCGTAATAATCAGCGAAGAACCGTTGCCGACGCCGCGGGCGGTAATCTGCTCGCCCAACCACACGATAAACATGGTGCCGCCGACCAGCGAAACGATTGTCGTGAAACGGAAGACAAAACCCGGATCAATAACGGCAGACATACCGGCGGAACCGCGCATACCTTCCAGACCGATGGCAATGCCGTAACCCTGAATAATGGTAATGAGAACCGTCAGGATTCTGGTATACTGCGTCATTTTGCGATGTCCGGCTTCACCGTCTTTCTTCAGAGCGGCCAGCGACGGAATCACCGTCTGTCCGAGCTGAACGATAATCGAAGCCGAAATATAAGGCATAATGTTCAAAGCAAAAATGGTCATACGTTCCAGAGCGCCGCCGGCAAACATATTAAACATTCCGAGGATGCCGCCGGAATTTTTAGCAAAAATATCGGCCAAAATGTGAGGGTCAATACCCGGCAGCGGAATAAAAGTTCCCAGCCGGAAAACAATCAGAGCCAAAATCGTAAACCACAGTCTCTTTTTGAGTTCGTCAGCTTTGCTAAAGGCAGACATATCCAAATTGCTTGCCATTTTTTCTGCTAATGATACCATTTTTTAATTATCCTTACTCATTTAAAACATCAATACCGGGCAAAAGCCCTTTTAAGCTAAGGATATTAATACACTATATTTTTTTTAATTCAACAAAATTATCAATTTACACTACCATTAATAAATCCGTCTCGCCGACTTGCGACAAAGTTATTGCCAAAAGACGTTCTTTTGCTACAATAAAACATCTGAAAAAAATTAACGACAAAGGTCGACATGCAAAAAAATCTTTTCCAGCAAACCGTCTATGAAGTTTATAAAAATAAAGAGACCGTCGGTTACAAAATCATTGAAACGCCGACCATGCTTCTGGTTTTGTGGAACGAACCCCGCCTTCTGGACCTAAACGTGGCGCACTGTCAGAAATTTGAAAAAACGGAGCTGGACTTTCTCCGCCGCCGTTTCAAAGGCCTCAAACTCAGCATCGCCAGCAATGAGCAAAGTTCCGTCCGAACCGACCGCTTGACACCGGACGGAACCGCCGCCGCAATGCTGCTGGAAACTGCCGCCCCCCTGCCGCAAAAGAAGAAATTTGAAATTAAAAGGGTTGAAACACCGCAAGATACGGAATCCTTTTGCAAAATCGCCGCCGAGGCTTTCCGAATGCAGGATGATGTCAGCGTGTTAGCCCGGTCTTTGTATCCCGACATCGACAATCCGCATTGCCTCAAATACATAGGCTATGCGGGAAACACGCCCGCCGGCATCATCGAAATTGCTTCCGGCAGCGAAGCCTGCCTGATTTCCTGGGTCGGCGTTATTCCCTCCTGCCGGCGGCAAGGCCTTTGTTCGGCTCTGCTGGTGCACGCAATCAACGGCGAAATGCAAAAAGGCTGTCACAAATTCGTTTTGGTTGCAGCCCCGCTCGGACAGAAAATCTATGCTTCTTTCGGCTTTAAGACCATAGCCGAACGTTACGACTATATTTTGGATATATAAAAGGATTCCCAATGGAAGATAAAATTTTCAGATATTCAATGAAGGCAATTATCGTTAAAGACGGAAAACTGCTGGTCGAAAGCTGCGATTACGGCCGCGGGCGTTTTTGCAAGCTTCCCGGCGGCGGACACCAATGGGGAGAAACCATGACGGAAGCCCTGATAAGAGAATGCCGCGAAGAATTAAATCTGACCGTTGAACCGATCAGGCTGCTGTTCGTCAGAGACTATATCGCCCAAAACCACCGCACCAAAACAGATCTTCCCAGTTTTCATCAGGCAGAATTAATGTTTGAATGTCAGGTCGAAGATTTTTCAACCCTCGCCATCGGTTCTGAACCCGACGGTGCCGAACAACAGATTAAGTGGATAAAACTTGAAGACTTACCCGCTTCCGACTTTGTTCCTCAAGCCATTGTTCCTTATCTTAAAAATCTCGATAAAATCAGGGAAACCATCATTCTCGGCGATGTAAACTAAACTAGACTCAGCGCACAAATGCCGGCGCGGAAATCTCCCGCAACATAAAAATTCTTCATAAAAAAAGTCTTTCGCCAAACACAACAAAAAGGCGGGAAAATCCCGCCTCTTTATCAAATTTGCCTTCAGCGCAAATTAAGCGACAATATTGACTTTACCGCCGGCTTTTTCTACAGCTGCAACCGCTGCCTTGGAAGCAGAGTTGACGCTGATGGTTACGCCGGTGGTAATGGCACCGCGAGCCAGCAGACGAATACCGTCAAGTTTCTTGCTGACAATACCGGATTCCATAAGAGCTTTCATGTCAATAGAATTAGCGCTCAGTTTGCCGGCATCAACAGCCTTCTGGATGGTATCCAAATTGACAACGGCATAAACTTTGGCAAACGGATTCTTGAAACCGCGTTTCGGAAGTCTGCGGTAGATGGGCATCTGGCCGCCTTCAAAACCGTTAACGGCAACGCCGGAGCGAGATTTCTGACCCTTCTGACCGCGTCCGGCCGTTTTGCCGGAACCGCTGCCGATACCGCGGGCAACACGCTTGCGTGATTTTCTTGCGCCTTCGTTATCTTTAATTTCATTTAATTTCATGTTCATTCACCTTAAACAGTTTAGCAATGGATTTGATAAAACGCTGTGCTGCGCCGGGAATTTTCAACACGGTGTACCCCAAAGATACATAAGGAGAAAATTCCCAAGCATGACAGCATTTTTGCAAATCCCCTATTCTTCGACTTTAACGAGGTGGGCCACCTTCTTAATCATACCGCGAATAGACGGAGTATCTTCCAAAACAGATACTTTGTTCATCTTATTCAGGCCCAGACCGATGAGCGTTTGTCTCTGAATTTCAGGACGGCCGATCGGACTGGCGATCTGAGTAACTTTAATAGTTTTTTTGTTAGCCATAATTAAGCCTCCTCAACAATTTTTGCATTGGAAGTGTTTTCGCGGCGGCTGACGATATCGCCAACCTTTTTGCCTCTTTTCGCGGCGACCATTCTCGGAGAGTTGATGGCTTCCAGAGCGTTGAACGTTGCTTTAATCATGTTGTAAGGATTGTTGGAACCCAAAGATTTGGCAACGACGTCCTGAACACCCAGAACTTCGAAAATAGCACGCAGCGGACCGCCGGCAATAACACCGGTACCGGCAGGAGCAGTTCTCAGATAAACCTTACCGGCGCCGAAACGGCCGGCAATGTCGTGATGCAGAGTTCTGCCCTCGCGCAGAGGAATGCGAACCATATTCTTTTTGGCTTCATTGGTAGCTTTCGAAATGGCGTCCGGAACTTCGGTTGCCTTACCGGTACCGTAGCCGACGCGGCCTTTTTGGTCACCGACGACAACGATAGCGGCAAAAGACATATTGCGTCCGCCCTTTACGGTTTTGGCTACGCGGTTAATGTGAACCAGTTTCTCAACCAATTCGTCTTTTTTCTCAGTTTTACGACGATCTACAGCTTGTGTCATTTAATCTCTCCTAAAATTTCAGACCAGCAACACGTGCTGCATCGGCTAAGGCTTTAACACGACCGTGGTAAATATAGCCGCCTCGGTCGAAGACAACTTCACTTACACCGGACTTAACTGCGCGTTCAGCAACAACTTTACCGATAAAGCTTGCGGCTTCAACCGTAGAAGTTTTTTTGATGCTGTCTCTGATCTCTTTATCCAAGGTAGATGCAGAAGCAACAGTTACACCTTTGGCATCATCAATGATTTGAGCGTAAATGTGCTTACCGCTGCGAAATACAGACAATCTCATCTTTCCATTCGCAGCTTTTTTCAAAGCAGCACGAACGCGGTTCTTTCTTTTTTCGTTTTTTTCAAACAATTTACTTGGCGTACTCATTCGATTAATCCTTATTTCTTCTTGCCTTCTTTACGACGTACATATTCGCCAACGTATCTTACGCCTTTGCCTTTATAAGGTTCAGGAGATCTGTAATCGCGAATTTCCGCAGCAACCTGGCCAACTAATTGTTTGTTAGCACCAAATACGCTGATCTGGGTCGGAGAAGCACAGGTAATTTTAATGCCTTCCGGTACTTCAAAGTTAACGTCATGAGAAAAACCCAGAGACAGAACCAGTTTTTTGGTTCCTTCCATACGGGCTTTGTAACCGACACCGATCAGTTCCAACTCTTTGGTAAAACCTTCGCTGACACCCTTAACAATCACATTGATGTTTGCGCGGGTGGTTCCCCACAAAGTTCTTGCCTGCTTAGAAGAAGACAACGGGGTAACGACTACGGTATTGTTCTCTAATTTTGCGACTACGTGGCTGTCGTCATAAGCATAGCTTAATTCGCCCAATTTACCACTTGCTTTAACAACGTTGCCGTTGATGGCAACATTAACGCCATTAGGGACGATAACCGGATATTTTCCAACTCTAGACATCCATTTTCTCCCCTAAAATACCTGACACAGAACTTCACCGCCGACATTGGCTTTTCTTGCATCATGATCGCTCATTACGCCCGAAGGGGTAGAGATGATGGAAATGCCGAGGCCGTTGTACACACGGGGCAGATCCTTGACGCTGGAATAAACGCGACGGCCCGGTGTGGAAACACGGTAAATTTCAGTTATAACCGAAGTACCTTCATGGTACTTTAATTTAATGTGAAGTTCGTCAACACCGGCTCTGACATTGACCTTTTCATAACCGGCAATGTAACCTTCTTTTTTCAGAACTTCCAGTACATTTTCACGCAAGCGAGAAGCCGGAGACACAACCTCGTTTTTCTTCGCTCTTTGTGCGTTTCTAATGCGTGTGAGCATATCGCCCAAAGGATCACTCATAGACATATTACGATTCTCCTACCAGCTTGATTTTACTAATCCAGGAATTTCACCGGTACCGGCTTTGTCGCGGAGCTCGATACGAGCCACGCCGAACTTCCTGTAATAACCACGGGAACGACCTGTAAGCTTGCAGCGGTTTCTGAAACGGTTTGCTGCAGAGTTACGCGGTAATTCGGCTAATTTCAAAGTCGCCTGGAATCTTTCCTCGGGAGAAATTGTCTTATCCATAACGATCTCTTTGAGTTTCAAACGGCGGGAAGCGAACTTCTTAGCCATTTTAGCTCTTTTCAAGTTTCTATAAACTGCACTTGTTTTTGCCATAGTTTAATCTCCACTTATTTCTTGCAAGGCAAGTTGAAACTGGTCAGAAGAGCCTTAGCTTCTTCGTCTGTCTTTGCAGTGGTGCAAATGCAAATATCCATACCTCTGATATTTTCTACCTTGTCGTAGTTAATTTCAGGGAAGATGATCTGCTCTTTGATACCGAAAGCAAAGTTGCCGCGACCGTCAAAATTCTTGCCGCTGATGCCGTGGAAGTCTCTAACCCGTGGCAAAGCCATGTTGATCAGTCTTTCCAGGAACTCGTACATTCTGTCGGAACGCAGAGTTACTTTGCAGCCGATAGGCATGCCTTCTCTCAACTTAAAGGTAGCAATAGATTTGCGGGCATGAGTCAGAACAGGTTTCTGACCGGCGATCAAAGCCAGCTCTTCTGCTGCGGTGTTGAGTTTTTTCTTGTCCGTGACGGCGTCGCCGACACCGATGTTCAGGACGATTTTGGTCAGTTTAGGAATCTCATGTGGGTTCTTGTAACCGAATTTTTCCACAAGAGATTTCTTTATGACATCATTGTATAATTTTTCAAAATTGGTCATAAGATTTTCCCCTATTTATCGATTACTTCACCGGATTTGCGAGCAACGCGCACTTTTTTACCGTTAACTTCCTTGTAGCCGATCTTGGAAGCTTTTCCGCTTTTCGGATCAACAATGGCTACGTTGGAAATATCGATCGGCGCTTCTTTAGTAACAATGCCGCCAGGAGTAGTTTGGCTGGGCTTGGTATGTCTTTTAACCAGATTGATACCCTGAACAACCACTTTACTCTCTTTAGGCATAGATTTTACTACTTCACCAGTCTTGCCTTTGTCCTCGCCGGACAAAACAATAACTTGGTCACCCTTTTTAATTTTCATTTTAGGCATATTATAAAACCTCCGGCGCTAACGAAATTATTTTCATAAATTTCTTTGCACGCAGTTCTCTCGTAACGGGTCCGAAGATACGGGTGCCGATGGGCTCACCGTCTTTGTTAATCAAAACTGCGGCATTTTTGTCAAAACGGATAACACTGCCGTCTTTACGTCTGATGTCGGAAGCTGTTCTGACAATAACGGCTTTCTGAACATCACCTTTCTTGACACGACCTTTAGGTATAGCGTCTTTAACAGAAACTACGATAACGTCGCCAACAGAGGCATGCATTCTCTTGGAACCACCAAGAACCTTTATGCACTGCACCTGACGAGCACCTGAATTATCGGCAACATCAAGGTTGGTTTGCATCTGAATCATTTTTTAATTCCTTCTCTCTTAGGCGTTATTAACGATTACAGTCCAAGACTTGGTCTTAGAATATGGTCTTGATTCTTCAATCGAAACCACATCGCCGACTTTGAACTGGTTATTTTCATCGTGAGCAGCATACTTTTTGCTTTTACGGATGAATTTCTTGTAAACAGGATGCATAACCTGACGTTCAACTTTAACGACAACCGTCTTGTCCTGTTTATCGCTTACAACAACACCCTGAAGAATTCTTTTAGGCATATCTTTTCTCCTAACTATTCTTCTTGCGCTCAGCGATGAGCGTGTTGATTTTTGCTATTTCTCTACGGACATTTCTTATTACAGCAGTATTTTGCAATTGTCCAGTAGATTGTTGTACTCTTAAGTTAAATTGCTCTTTTTTCTTCTCGATCAATTTAGCATCAAGTTCATCAATTGTCATAGCACGAAGATCTTTAATCTTAAGCATTAGCTTGTACTCCTTGCTCTGAATTCAATTTTTTAACGAATTTGGTTTTGATTGGAAGTTTAGCAGCGCCAAGAGCAAAAGCCTCGCGAGCGGTTTCTTCATCAACACCTTCGATTTCGAACATAATGCGGCCGGGTTTAACGCGGGCGCACCAGTATTCGACAGATCCCTTACCTTTACCCATACGAACTTCAGCCGGTTTGTCTGAAACGGGAACATCGGGGAAAATCCGGATCCATACTCTTCCGGCTCTCTTCATCTGACGGGTAATCGCACGGCGAGCAGCCTCGATTTGACGTGCGGTAATACGGTCAGGAGTAAGAGCTTTCAATCCATATGAACCGAAGCTTAATTCTGTGCCGCCTTTAGCATTGCCGTGAATACGGCCTTTATGCTGTTTGCGGAACTTTAATCTTTTAGGACTTAACATTTTATTTTAACCTCAAAAATTATTTCTGTTCAGCCAACTTCTTGTCTTGCGCCATCGGATCGTGAGCCATGATTTCGCCTTTGTAGATCCAGACTTTTACGCCGCAAGCGCCATAAGTTGTGTGAGCCGTAGAGGTTGCATAATCAATGTCAGCACGCAAGGTATGCAAAGGCACGCGGCCCTCGCGGTAATATTCTGTTCTTGCGATTTCAGCACCGCCGAGACGGCCTGAGCAGCTAACCTTAATACCTTCTGCACCTAAACGAAGAGCGGATTGCATAACTCTTTTCATTGCGCGGCGGAAAGCAACGCGGCGTTCCAGCTGCTGAGCAACGGAGTCGGCAACCAGTTGGGCATCCAACTCAGGTTTTCTGACTTCCAGAATGTTCAACTGAACTTCTGAATCCGTCATTTTTTGAATTTGATTTCTCAAAATTTCAATATCCTGACCTTTTTTGCCGATAACGACACCCGGTCTTGCAGAATGAATGGTAACTCTGGCCTTCTTGGCAGGACGTTCGATAACGATCTTGCTGACGCCGGCCTGAGCCAGTTTTTCTTTCAAGAAATCTTTGATTTTCAAATCTTCGTGCAGGTAATCAGCATATTTTTCGTCTGCATACCAGCGGGAATCCCAGGTACGGTTAACTCCAAGACGAAGACTTGTCGGATTTACTTTCTGTCCCATTAACTTACTCCCCACGCTCAGATACGACGATAGTCAGGTTGGAGAAAGGTTTCAAAACTCTTGCTCCTCTGCCGCGACCTCTAGCGTGCATACGTTTCATAACTAAACCTTTGCCAACATAAGCTTCTTTAACAAAAAGCTTATCAATGTTCAACTGATGGTTATTCTCAGCATTAGCAATAGCAGACTGCAAAACGCTCAAAGCGGCTTTTGCGATTCTCTTCTTTGAAAAAGTCAACTCTGCGACTGCTTTTTCTGCATTCATACCACGAATGGTCTGGGCAACTAAGTTCAGTTTACGGGGACTGGTGCGAATAGAGTTACAAATAGCCAAAGCCGATTTTGCATCTACTCTTCTTGCATTGTTAGTCTGTGCCATAATTAACCTCTCTTAGCTTTCTTGTCTGCCGCATGACCGTAGAAAGTACGGGTCGGAGCAAACTCACCAAACTTATGACCAACCATATCTTCGGTAACCAGGACCGGGATAAATTTGTGGCCGTTGTGAACGCCAAATGTCAAACCGACAAATTGCGGCAGCATGGTAGAACGACGAGACCAGATTTTGATCACTTCATTTTTGCCTGCAGTTCTAGCTTTTGCAGCTTTTTTCAGAAGATAGCCATCAATGAAAGGGCCTTTCCATACGGAACGTGTCATTAGCTTTTCTCCCTATTTCTTTTTGTTTTCATGACGGCTTCTCATAATGAATTTATCCGTCTTCTTGTTAGTACGAGTCTTATAACCCTTAGTCGGTTTGCCCCAAGGTGTGGTCGGATGACGGCCGCCGGAAGTGCGTCCTTCACCACCGCCCATCGGGTGATCAACAGGGTTCATAGCAACACCACGGGATACCGGACGATTACCCAACCAACGGTTGCGGCCGGCTTTACCAAGTGATCTGTTCTGGTTGTCCGGGTTGGAAACAGCGCCGACCGTAGCCAGACACTCTTCGCGAACGACGCGGAGCTCGCCAGAGCTCAATTTCAATTGAGCATAGCCGGCATCTTTACCAACCAGCTGAGCATAACAACCGGCAGAACGAACCAACTGTCCGCCTTTGCCTGATTTCAGCTCAACGTTGTGAATAATAGTACCAACCGGCATATTCTTCAAAGGCATTGCGTTACCCGGTTTAATGTCTGCCTTGTCGGAGGAGACGATCTTATCACCGGATTTCAGTCTCTGCGGAGCCAGAATATAAGCCTTTTCGCCGTCAGTATAGCTGATAAGAGCAATAAATGCCGAACGGTTAGGATCATATTCGATTCTCTCAACAGTAGCCTCGATATCAAATTTATTACGTTTAAAGTCGATAATACGCAGCTTGCGTTTATGACCGCCACCAATTCTGCGACTGGTAACGTGACCGTAATTATCACGTCCGCCGGTTTTGGTTAAACCGACCGTCAGAGATTTCTCAGGTGCTCCTTTATACAGCTCTGATCTATCAACGATGACGAGCTGACGAAGTCCAGGAGAAGTGGGCTTATAATTTTTTAATGCCATGTCTTATATTCCTGTAGTAACATCAATATTTTGACCTTCGGCCAAGGTAACAACGGCCTTCTTGTAGTCAGAGCGCTGACCGATAAAGCCTTTGAAACGTTTTTCCTTGCCGAGTTGACGAATTGTATTAACTTTGTTTACGGTAACGTTAAAGATGTTCTCGACAGCGGCTTTAACGTCATCTTTCGTAGCTGACAGCGGAACCAGAAAGGTTACCTTACCGGCTTCCGAAGAAATCATCGATTTTTCGGTAATAACCGGACGGACGAGCGTATCGTACATTTTTGCAGTTACTTTGTTTGTTTTTTTAGAGCTACTCATTTCAATCTTTCTCCTAAGCAAACAACCGCATCTTTAGTCAGTACCAATTTGTCTTTTCTCAAGATGTCATATACGTTGGCACCCATGGTCGGCAAAACGTCGACGCCGATAATGTTGCGGGTAGCCAAGGCAAAGTTTTCATCAACTTCTTTACCATCAATGAACAGACTGTTGTTCAAACCGCAGGCAGCCAGTTTGGCTTGCAGATCTTTGGTTTTCGGAGCAGACAGTTTTGCTTCGTCAATGATAACGAGATTACCTTCTTTCGCTTTTGCGGAAAGAGCGGTTTTCAGACCGAGTTTTCTAAACTTCTTGGTCAGCTCGTGAGAATGGTCGCGAACAACCGGACCAAACACAATACCACCTTTTCTGAACTGAGTGCCTTTGCGGGAACCCTGACGAGCATTACCGGAACCTTTTTGCTTGAACGGTTTTGCAGGGGTCAGAGCAACTTCGCTGCGGCCTTTGGTCTTGTGGTTTCCAGACTGAAGTCTGGCCAGCTGCCAATTTACAACGCGGTGCAGAATGTCAGCGCGAACTTCCAAGCCGAAAATAGACTCGTCAAGTTCAATCGAACCGACATTTTTGTTTTCTAAATTTAAGATGTCCTGTTTCATAATTTACTTTCCTTCATCCATTATGCATTCTCAGCTGAAGTTTCTTCAGCTTTAGCTGCAACAGGTTCATCAACTTTTTTCAGTCCGGCAGGCATCGGCAGATTGGAAGCTGCGGCTTTCTTCATGGCGTCAGTAACATAGACCCAGGCATTTTCACCGCCGGGCACTGCACCTTTAACCATAATCAAACCTTTTTCAGCATCAAGAGCAACCACTTTCAGATTCTGAACGGTTACGCGTTCGTCACCCATGTGGCCGGCCATTTTTTTGCCTTTGAATACTTTACCGGGATCTTGTCTTTGTCCTGTAGAACCGTGAGAACGGTGGGAAATAGACACACCGTGAGAAGCTTCCAGACCGGCAAAGTTGTGGCGCTTCATAACGCCGGCAAAACCTTTACCTTTGGAGGTGCTGCAAACGTCGACGAACTGTCCGACGACAAAATGTTCTACAGATAATTCACTGCCGACGGAAAGCAGGCAGTCTTCAGAAACTCTGAATTCGGCCAGTTTTTTCTTCGGCTCAACATTAGCCTTGGCAAAATGTCCTTTAAGAGGTTTGGATACGTTTTTTGCCTTAACGGCGCCTGTACCGAGCTGTACAGCCGTATATCCGTCTCTTTCCATTGTCTTAACATCAACAACCTGAAGATTGTCAACGCTCAGCACGGTAACCGGGGTATGAGTGCCGTCGGCTCCGAAAATGCGGGACATTCCAAGTTTTTTTGCGATTAGACCCGTACGCATTATTATTTTTTCCTTTTCTAATTGGTTGACAGCCCGTCTGGCGAACCGCCAACATTAACTTATAATTTAATTTCTACATTTACGCCGGCAGCCAGATCAAGCTTCATCAAAGCGTCAACGGTCTGCGGTGTGGGATCTACGATATCGAGAAGTCTCTTGTGAGTACGAATTTCGAACTGCTCACGAGATTTTTTATCAACGTGCGGAGAACGGTTTACCGTAAACTTCTCAATTCTGGTCGGAAGAGGAATCGGTCCTCTAACGTTAGCCCCGGTTCTCTTGGCCGTATGCACGATTTCTTTGGTCGAAAGGTCGAGCAGACGATGGTCAAAAGCCTTGAGGCGAATTCTGATATTTTGTGTATCCATCATATTAAATACTTTTCCTATAACTAGACAGCAAAATTTTAGACTGAGCAAAAACTTTGCCATCTAAAATGTTAAACTCAACAAATCATTAAAAATCAAAGACTTGCTTTATGGTTTATATCACAATCCGAACCGTGATTCGTATCACTATCCTTGATTGCACGGGCTTTGTAACATAATTGAGTCTAAGATGCAAGCAAAAAAACACAAAAAAATCAACTTTTTTATCGACGCAATCTTTGACTCAGACTCTGTTTGAGTCCGGTTGACAAAAAAGACGCTTTAGAGTCTATTTTTGTAAAAAAGCAACTGTTCGGTGCACGAAGATTCCTATACCCGTAATCTATTTTTATCTTCTGGTCATAACCGCAGCGACGGATTATTATTAAATCAGAACGACTTCATGTTCTATACCCAAACAATTAGGAGAACAAATATGAAAACATCAACCAGCCCCCATGAAACCATGAGCCGCGACGCCATCCTAATCGGCCGGATTTTAGAAAGTTTTGAAGCCATGGAAGATACTTTAAGCGGCTTAAATTTGGAAGAACCGTTATTCATTACCCGGGTTGCCAAAAAAGCCTTTGCCGAAGCGGTTTTTAAAGCACCCCGGAAAAAGCGCAAAACTTCCGCCTCAAACGCCCGTTTGCAATAAAATTTTGTTTTAGTTTCGAGATAAAAAAAACGGCCGAAATTCCGAATGAATTTCGACCGTTCTGTTGTTTTGAGAGCTAAAAGCCCAAATATTGTGCTTTTA
>CALXRQ010000019.1 GCA_944390895.1 uncultured Alphaproteobacteria bacterium | reverse complement strand
TTATGTCGGGCTTTTTTTATTTCCGGCGGAGATACGCATCAGGCTGCGCCTCAGCTTGCCTTCTGCGGGCAGAGCTTTTTCAGTTTTGTCCGCAACAAAAAAGCACCCGGACGGGTGCTTTAACGAGAAAATAATAAATCACGGCAGCGTGTTCAGCATATCAATTTCGCTTTGCATTTGTCTGAGAGCCTTGGCCTGCGTCCAAGAAGGAAAAATATTATAGTCTAGTTCCTTCATCAGCTTTGTCAGCACTTTTGTCCGTTCCCGGCCATATATCCCCATATCATATTGCTTATATTCTTCACGAACGCGATACACATAATCCGCATAATTGTTCTCATCAAACAAAATTGACAGATCAAGGTCTTTAATGACACGTTCGTCTCTTTCAGCCGCTTTGCAAGCGTCGTTCAGATAGTCCGTCGCCATAACCAGCCGGCGGAAGTTTTGGTCTTTAAACGGCGCGGCGTCTGCCGAAGCGGCCGGCGTTTCGCAAAGGTCATGATAAAATATTGCACGGCGCAGATTTTCAATATCGTCAACCGCACCACCGTTCCGCAGGTAAATTTCCAAACGGTTCAGCATATATGCGATATGACTGAGATTGTGGTAGGCGCGGCCGTCAAAACAACGGGCAAACTCATACCACCAGCCGGACGAGATACGCTCGTATTCCCTTGAGAGATACTTTTTCATCAGTTCGTTGTGCGTCGGCGGAAAGACATAACTCATCGCCAGAATATATTCGCCGGCAGCGCAAAGAGCTTTGACGTCAGAAGAAGAAACGGAAGCATATTGCTTCGAGGCCTTTATCAAAACCTGCTCAATATCTTCCCGAAAGCGAATTTTTAGCAGTTTCTGATTAATTTCAAACAACCGTTTTTCATTGTCATCATCCATAGCGCCGCGGGTTCCGCGCACAATATGGCTGCATCCGAGCTTGATTGCCATATCTACCGTACAGCCGTCATAACTGACGACATCTATATCAAGCTTTTCCTGAGGCGTATAGTAGGTTTGGTAAAAGTTCAGAGCCTCTCTGACCATCTCTACCCGCTCCCTTTGCAAAAACAGCGGTTTTTTACAGTCATTTATGCCCACGGCTATAACGCAACTGCCGTATTTTCGGGCAGCGGCCGCGGCAATGTCAATATGACCGCGGTGAACAGGATCAAAGGAACCTGCATACAATGCTTTTGTTGCCATACATATAATTTTTAAGGGTTAATAATCTGTTTTAACCCCAAAAAGTTATTACCGTTTTTGATTTTTGTCAAATTTAAAAGCGGTGCAGGATCGTCTTCCGCATAAAAAACCGTAGACGGAATGGTCGGTTTGCCGTTCTCCACGGGAACCAACAACGGAGATTTATCCGCACCGGCCACAGCGACAGACGAATTGGACGTGCCAAAGTCTATGCCGCAAAACGTATATGACATTGACGGCTTCCTTCTGCTTGTTTATTGTTTGTTGTCGGAGGGTTCTAGCATCTATGCCGTTGAATGTCAACCTAAAAACTTACTCCGGCGGCAAACTGCAGAGAAGCAATATTCAGGCTTCCGCCGTCAAGACTGAAAGAACCCGAAAGTTTTGTAATCTGATTATTGATTTCTATGACTTTGTTTTCCAGCATCAGCTTTTTTTCTTCGTCGTCTTTATTTTCGTCATCTTCCAGAGCAATTTGATATTTTTGCTGGACCTCTTCCCGGGCCAAATCCGAAGCATCGTTCAGCAGTCTTTTCAACTCTGCGGAAAATTCGGAATCTTCGTTCAAAACCTGTTCAATGGCTTCTTTGCCGGCATTTTCGCCGTCAACCCGGATCTTGCCGTTGTCATCTATTTTGAACTTGATGTTTTCACTATAGTCTATATTGCGCGACAAGAGCAGTCGCGTCAGACGATCTTGAACATTAACCGTTTGTTCCTGCACGCTTTTCAGCAAGGAACCATAACTCATACCACCTGAAACCGACGATTTTTCCGCAGATATGCCGACATTTTTCCGATCAGACAAATCAAGGATATAAGCCTCATCGGTTTTCGGGGCTTCGACAGCGGCGCCAATGCCGTCTGAACGTTTTCCAAACGTATTTAAGGGCTGCAATAAAGAACTGACTGACAAGATGCTCATTTTTTTCCTTTGTTTTTTCCGCGCCGCTAACCGTGCCGTTTAATTATCCCGTTTTTGCACTTTACTTTTGCTTTGATAGTTTATAAGGTATGAGCAGTGCAATTTTAAGGAGATGTTTAATGCATATTCTGGTTATCGGCGGCGCCGGTTACATCGGCAGCCACGTGGTCAAGGCTTTGCTCGGCCACAAAATGAAAGTGACGGTTTTTGACAACCTTTCCACCGGAACCGAGCTCAATCTGTTTAAGGAAGCCGATTTTATCAAAGGCGACATTTTGAACTATGATGAAATTTTGACGGCAATGAAACAAAATGTGGACGGTATTGTGCTGCTGGCCGGCAAAAAGGCGGTCGGCGAATCTATGGAAAATCCGATGAAATATGCGCTAAACAACATCAACGGCGTTATCAACGTTTTAAACGCCGCTACCGAAGCCGGCGTCAAAAAAGTGATTTTCTCGTCTTCCGCTTCGGTTTACGGAACGCCGCAATATTATCCGCTGGATGAAAAACATCCGGAAAACCCGATGAGCTTTTACGGCTTCACCAAACTTGAAACGGAACGCTTTTTGAAATGGTATGACCAACTTAAAGGCGTTAAATTCGTTTCGCTGCGCTATTTTAACGCGGTCGGCTATGACGAAGCGGGCGATGTCCGCGGTTTGGAGAAAAATCCGCAGAATCTGCTGCCGATTGTAATGGAAGCAGCGGTCGGCATTCGCGACAAGGTCAATATCTTCGGCAATGACTATGACACCAAAGACGGCACCTGTATTCGCGACTATATTCACGTGACCGATCTGGCCACCGCGCATGCTCAGGCTTTGGAATATTTGGAACGGGGCGGTCAAAGCCAAATTTTGAATCTGGGAACGTCTCAGGGCAGCAGCGTTTTGGAAATGATTCTCAAAACCGAGGAAGTCATCGGTCGCAAAGTTCCGTACGAATTTGCACCGCGCCGAGCCGGAGACCCGGCAATCGTTACCGCCAAAGCGGACAAAGCGCGAGAAGTTCTGGGCTGGAAGGCGGAGCATTCGAGCCTTGACAACATTATCCGTTCAACCTGGAACCTTTATAAGGATTTGAAATAAAACAAAAGCCCCGTTCAGGGGCTTTTATTTTGCATAAGAAAATCAATTCAGCCAATTCCGCATTTGCCGATGGATGTCTTCGGCGGCAAGGGCTGCGCCGCGGTCAATCGTCTCACGGCGAATGCCGCGGGGCGTGTTCATCTCGTCAAACAAAATCCAGACAAAGCCGTCACGAACGTATCCGCCGTAAGAATCGGTCAGTTTTTGAAGGAGTTTTTCAGGTCCGATGCAGACAAAACGGACATATCCGTATGCCAGACCAAGCTCTAAAAACAAAACCATACCGCAGTCTTTCTTATAATATTTGCATATATGGGGAATTGTTTCGAGAACATCCTGAAGCTTAACGGCCATAATGCTTCTGAAAAAAACGATATTTTCAACATCACTGACAAAACGAAAATTGAATATTCTCAGGTGCAAAGCTGCACGGCTGATGATTTCAGACTTATTCATAGGACATAAATTTAAAGATTAATAAATATATTGACCGTTGAATGTTATACTAAAAACAGCGTTTGTCAACACAAGAGGGCTTAACGGCGGTTGAAAAGCTTCTCAATGTCTTTCAGCTTGAGTTCGATATAGGTCGGCCGGCCGTGGTTGCATTGACCCGAATGATCGGTTTTTTCCATATCTCGCAGAAGACGGTTCATTTCTTCAAAATTCAACGCGCGCCCTGCCCGCACCGAACCGTGGCAGGCTATGGTGGCGCAGATATGGTGCAGTTTGTCGGTCAGAGCATATTCTCCGCCCCATTCGGCAATTTCGTCAGCCAAATCCACAATCAGAGACTTGACGTCACAATCTTTAATCAGCGCCGGAATTTCACGGACAATGACGGCGGCAGGGCCAAACTCTTCTACCTCAAGCCCCAGTTTGTTTAACTCTGCGTCAACGCTTAAAATGCGTTCTTTGGCGGAAGCGTCCAGTTCGACGATTTCGGGAATCAGAAGCATCTGAGAAGACAGACGTCCGCTTTTTTCCAGATTGGCCTTCATCTTTTCCATAACAATCCGCTCATGAGACGCATGCTGGTCGATGATAATGATGCTGTCTTCACTCTGAGAAATGATGTAGGTGTTGTGAAACTGAGCTTTGGGAATGCCCAGAGGTCCGGCTTCTTCCGGTTTGCGGCTTTCATAAACTTCGGGCGCTTCAGTCTTTACCGAAAATTTGTATTCCAAATCCGGCAGATCTGCCTGACGGCAGGATTGGGGCGCATAGTCACGCTGGAAGGAAAAGGCGGCCGGCCGGGGATGGTGTTCGCGCAATTCAACCGTTTCGGGAATGTCGGCCGGCAAACCGGACGCAGGCATTGAAGGCGCCGTCTGCGGCACGCCGAAATCGGGGATCGCATCCTGAACAAATGCCGCCAGATCCAAGGTTTGAGAAGCGCGCCTACTTTCGGTATTAAGCGCGTTGCGGATAGCACTGACCAGCAATCCCCTGACCAAAGCGTTGTCATAAAAGCGGACTTCGGCTTTGGCCGGATGAACGTTTACGTCCACATAGGCAGGGTCAAGGTCAAAAAACAAAGCGCAAAGAGGATAGCGATTGGATGCCAAAACATCCATATAGGCCCCCTTAATGGCTCCGAGCAGCAGTTTGTCCCGAACCGGGCGATTGTTGACAAACAAATACTGGTGCAGGGAATTGGCCTTGTTTAAGGTCGGAAGGCTGACATAGCCGGAAATACGGAGATTTTCGCGCGCGGCATCAATCAGGACCGAATTTTCGCCAAACTCCCGCCCCATGACTTCCGACAGCCGTTTCAAACGGGCGTCAAACAACTCGCCCTGTTCTGCGTTCAGGCTCAGTTTTTTGCGGTCGCCGTCTTTCAGATAAAACGAAATATGCGGATTGGCCAGAGCAATGCGGGTTAAAATGTCAACACAGGCATTGGTCTCCGAGACGGAAGCTTTCAAAAATTTCAGACGCGCCGGCGTGGCATAGAACAAGTCACGCACTTCGATGCGGGTGCCGCAAATGCCCGAAACCGGAACCGGTTTACTTTTTTCTCCGCCGTTGACCTCTATTTTCCAGGCGCTGTCCGCGTCCTTGGTGCGGGAAATGATGCTCAGTCTCGCAACCGAGGAAATGGAAGGCAAAGCCTCGCCGCGAAAGCCCAGAAAATTGATGTTGAACAGATTGTCATCGGGCAACTTGGAGGTGGCATGGCGTTCAACCGCCAGTTCCAGTTCGTCAGGAGACATTCCTTTGCCGTTGTCCGATACAATCATCAGGCTTTTGCCGCCGTCAACCAGCGTTACCTCTACGGAAGTCGCTCCGGCATCAATGGCGTTTTCGACCAGTTCCTTGATAACCGAGGCCGGTCGTTCGACAACTTCGCCGGCGGCAATCTGGTTGACTAAGGTTGACGGCAATATCCTGATGGGCATGGACTTACTTTCTCAAACGACGAATGTAACCAATCAGCGCAGAAGTTGAGCTGTCATGTCTGCCTTCGGCCGCGTTACCCTGAAGCTCCGGCAGAATGTTGGTCGCCATTTCCTTGCCCAGTTCTACGCCGAACTGATCAAAAGAATCAATGTCCCAGATAACGCCCTGGACGAAAACTTTGTGCTCGTACATTGCAACCAGCATACCCAACGCATAAGGATCTATTTTTTTGAACACGATCGTATTGGACGGATTATTGCCCGGGAAGCTCTTGAATTTTTTGAGGAAGTTGACTTCTTCCTTGCTCTTGCCCTTGGCTGCCAGCTCGGCGGCCGCTTCTTTTACGGTTTTGCCGCGCATTAAAGCCTCGCCCTGGGCCAGAACGTTTGAAACCAAAATTTCATGATGTTCGCCGATTTCGTTGTGGGAAATGGCCGGAATGATAAAGTCTACCGGAATCGGCGTGGTACCCTGATGCAGCATTTGGAAGAAAGAATGCTGGACATCGGTTCCGGGACCGCCGAACAGAACCGTGCCGGTGTTGTATTTGATGAAATCATTGCCCATGGAGACAAATTTGCCGTTGCTCTCCATCTCAAGCTGTTGCATATAAGCCGGAATGAGCGACAGATACTGGTCATAAGGTACCAGAGCATTGCTGCGCAGGCCGAAGAAGTTGCTGTTCCAAATGCCGAGCAGAGCAAGAATGACCGGGATATTGTGTGCAAAATCCGTGTGCAGGAAATGCATATCCATGGCATAGGCGCCATCAAGCATTTTTTCAAAATTGTCCATACCGACGGCAATGGCAATTGACAGGCCGATGGCCGACCACATGGAATAGCGGCCGCCGACGAAATCCCAAAATTCGAACATATTTTCAGGGTCAATGCCGAATTCCTTAACTTTCTGCGTATTTGTCGACAAGGCGACAAAATGTTTGGAAACGGCATGCTCGCCCAAAGCGTCAACCAGCCATTTGCGGCAGGTTTTGGCATTGGTCAGGGTTTCTACCGTGGTAAAGGTTTTGGACGCGACGATAAAAAGTGTCGTTTCAGGATCTATTTTGTTCAAAACTTCGGCGCAGGCCGTGCCGTCAATATTGGAGATAAAGTAGGTGTTAATATCCTTTGCCTTGTATTTCTTCAGGGCTTCGACCGCCATTTTGGGACCGAGATCCGAACCGCCGATGCCGATGTTGACAATATTGGTCAGTTTTTTGCCGGTATGGCCTTTGAACTCGCCAAAACGGACAGCTTCGGAAAATTTGCGCATTTTGGCCAGGACTTCGTTGATTTTGACCATGACGTTTTCGCCGTCGACATAAACCGGCGTGTTGGCGCGGTTTCTCAAGGCCGTGTGCAAAACGGCGCGGTTTTCGGTGATGTTGATGCGCTCGCCGCTGAACATGGCTTTGATTTTGTCTTCAAGGCCTCTGGATTTGGCCAAGTCTATAAGATAAGCCATGGTTTTTTCGGTAATGCGGTTTTTGGAATAGTCAAACAGCAGCGATTCCAACTGAATGCTGAATTTGGAAGCGCGGTTATTGTCTTTTTCAAACAGCTCGCGCATATGCAGCTTTTTCATTTTTTTGCAGTGGCGTTCCAGTTTTTTCCATGCTCTTGATTTGTTTACACCTGATTTAAGAATCATCTTGTTTTCTCCTTGGATTAAAATTCTCCGATATTGACAAAGAGCATATTTTCGGGACGGAAATATTTGGCTGCAGCTTTGTTAACATCATCTTTGGTTATTTTGCGGATTTTATCATTGCGGGTTTGCAAAAAATCCAGCCCTAAGTTTTCTTTTTGCATATACATTAAAATATCTGCAAGATTTGAAATTGACGAAAATCTCAGATTGTAGGAAGACACCAGGTAGTTCTTGGCTTTTTCCACTTCTTCTTCCGTGGCGCCTTCGGCACCGAACCTTTGCCATTCGCGGTTCAAAATTCCGGTCAGTTCGGCAAAATTTTCCTTAGTGGAAGAAAAACTTCCCTGAAGCAACGGCGATTTGTCGGCCAGACTCATATAACTGTATATGCTGTAAGTCAGGCCTTCTTTCTCCCGCGCAGCCACGGACAGACGCGAATTAAGTCCGGAACCGCCCAGGATGTGGTTGGCGACAAACAGCGGATAAAAATTCTTGTCGCTGCGCGCAACGCCCGGCGCGGCAAAAACGGAAATATTCTGCCCGGTGCGGCGGCTGATGTTTTTGGTACGGCGGTTAAAAGTTACGTCGGCCTGACGGACAAAATTGGTGCTGCCGCTTTTTTGCAAGACGCCGAATATTTCATCCAGAACCAAGCCCAGTTTTTCGGGACTGATATCTCCTGCCACGCCGACAATCAGGTTATTACGGGTTAAGCGGCTGCGGACAAAATCTAACAGATCATCGCGTTTCAGACGCATAATGTCATCCCTGTCACCAAGGGGATTGCGTCCGTAGGGATGCGAACCGTATATAAAACGAGCCGCCTCTACCCCCAGAACACTGGCCGGATGTTCTTTCTGGCGCAAAAAGGCATTGTCCGCCCTTTGTTTGGCAAGTTCGAGCTCTTTATCGGCAAACCGGGGGTTGCTCAGAATGTCGCGCAAAAGCGCATAAGCGGTTTCCTGATTTTCCGAAGTGGTTATCAGCGAGCCGGTAAAATCGTCCAGCCCTGCGGAAAAACCGATACCGATAGCCCGGTCTTCCATTTCCTCTTTCAGGGCGGTGGCATCCATGCTGTCCGTACCTTCCAAGAGCAACGCAGCCACAATATCGGATATTCCCCGCTTGTCGGCGTCATCGGAAGCCCGCCCCGCATTTTTGAACAAAAAGCTCATGCTGATAATGGGGTTGGTATTGTCTTCTATCAGATAGGCTTTAATGCCGTTTTTGGGGGAAACGACCTCAATGACTTTGCTGTCAAAAGTTTTTTCCTTCAGAACCGAATGATCCAGAATCTGTTGCGGGTTGAACTTAAAGCGGCTGGCATAAATCTGCGGCGCAATATAAATTATCAGTCCGATGAAAGCCAGAAGGACCAGATATTTGAACAACCCCGATGATTTTCGACGGCGGCGATACATTATTTATCTCCTGTCTGCGGAAGCAAAACGCCGGAAAATACCGGGCTTTCTTCAAAAAGTTTTTTGGCCGCGGCCTTAACGTTTTTATATTTTACTCGGCGAATCATGTCCGCATGATTTTCAATTTCTTCCAAAGACATTCCCACTGCGGCCATGGTACCCACAATATCCGCCGCTTCAAAAGGATTGTCCTTCAGATAAACAAGTCCCGAAAGCATTTTGCGTTTGGTTTTCTCAATGCGGTCAAGACTGATGTCGTTCACGGCACGGGCAACGGCCTCGTCTATGGCCCGATTCAACGCCTCCGGCGCAACGCCTTCGGCCGGCATTGCCGAAATGCTGAAAACAGAATGACTGCGATTGGTATAATCAAAGCCCGAGGATATGCTCAAAGCCAGTTTTTTGTTCAGCACCAGTTCTTTATAAAGCTCGGAAGTGTCCCCCTCCCCGAGATATCTTGAAAAAACAGCAAGATTGTATGCCTGCGCCGGATTTTCCCGGTATGAAGATGTTATGTAACTGCGGGTAATGCGGCCGGCGTTGATGTGCGGCAAGGTCATTTTCAGTTCGGCTTTGACATCGGATTTGATTTGAGGAAAAGACGCTTTGACGCCAAGCGGGCGCTTCTCTATCCGGCCATAGTATTTCTCCGCCAATTTTCGGGCGGTTTGAACGTCGATGTCTCCCGAAAGGATTAAAACCGCATTATCCGGCGAATAAAAGCGCTCATAATAGCGGCGGACATCTTCAAGCCCCAGTTTCTTGATTTCTTCGGAAGTTCCCGAAACCGGACGGGCATAAGGATGTTCGCCCCACATCAAGCGGCGATAACTTTCCGAAAACGGAGAGGCCGGATTGTTTTCAACCACCTGCATACGTTCCTGAAAAACGATATCCCGTTCCAGGGCAAAAGCTTCCGGCGAAATGTCCAGATTCTGCATCCGGTCGGCCTCCAGAGCCATGGCCAGTTCCAATTTTGAGATGTCCAGCTTCTGGTGGTAAGCGGTATAGTCCAGAGACGTGAAAGCATTGCTATCCGCGCCGTTTTGCTCCAGAATGTTATTGAAACTCTGCTCAGGAACGTCTTTGGTGCCGCGAAACATCAGATGTTCCAGCAAATGGGCCGAACCGCCCTTTCCGGCTTCTTCATCGACGGAACCGGCCATATACCAGACCATATGCTTGACAATCGGCGCCTTATGGTTGGGCACGACAATCACCCGCAGACCGTTGCTCAGATAAAATTCCGAGGCATCAAAAAGTTTTGCATTAGCGGAACTAATGCAAAAAACAAACAAGACAACAAAGATTATGGTTTTTAGAACATTGCGCATTACGGCAGAAAATCCCGGGTTAAATTGCAGAAGCGCCGCCGGCGGCTCGAATGCGTTTCATCAGCGCCTGTTCGGCCGGCGTCAGATCTTCCGCGACAACCGGTTCGGAAATCTCCTGCGGCTGCACGGCAACCGGAGAATAGTCATATTCCGGCGGCAGGGACAGCGGCGCCTGAGGAACGACCATAAACTCGTCCGGAGCTTTTTTACTTAAGCCCAGCTTTTCTTTGGTGACATTGCTGCAAGCGCTCAGTACGGCAGCCGCGGCAAAAATGCTGATAACGACTTTTTTCATTATTTTACCTCTTCTTTTGTTTTTTTGGCAAGCAAAGCATGAATGACAATAATTGTTGCACCGATGCAGATAAAACTGTCCGCGACATTAAAGGCCGGCCAATGGCTTTCGCCGATATGAAAGTCTAAAAAATCAAAAACGGCGCCGAGACGAATCCGGTCAATGACGTTGCCGACGGCACCGCCGATGATAAAGCCGAGCGCCACTTGGATAATCCGCACCTTTTCGGTATACAGCCAGTAAACAAGAAAACCGACGATGGTCATGGCAACCACGGACAAGACGATTACGCCCCACATTCCCCAGTTGTTAAACATGGAAAAACTGACACCGGTGTTCCAGGCGCGAACCAGATTGAAAAACGACGTATAGCTGATGACGCCGTATTCACCGAGAACCTCATTCATGATATAATATTTCGATGCCTGGTCAAACACGATAATCAAAAAGGCAATACTTAGTCCGAGCAACAAAATTCACAACTCCTAACAAACACTAATTCTTGCACCCATTATACGCAGTTTTTGCAATATAAAAAGGCCAAACTCAAAGATATTCATATATATTTATCAGAACAGCAGCAGCTTGGCCAGCCCCAGAAAAATGAAAAAACCGCCGGAATCGGTCAGAGCGATAAGAAACACGCCGGAAGCCAGAGCCGGATCGATCTTGAGCTTGTTGAGCGTCAACGGAATCAAAATGCCGGCCAGGCTGGCGATCATAAGATTACAGAGCATGGCAACGGCGATAATGTTGCTTATCATTATTTTATCGGGAAACATCAGATGAGTAATGCCCCAGATCATGGCGGCAAAAAGCGAACCGTTGCATATTCCGACCAGAAATTCTTTTAAGATCATACGCAGCGTATTGCGGGAAGTCAGTTCTTTGGTGGCCAAAGCGCGGACGACCACGGCCAAAGTCTGCTGTCCGGTCGTGCCGCCCATTGAGGCGACAATAGGCATCAAAACCGCCAGCGTGGAAACCTGAGCGATTATTTCCTGAAAACCCTTAACGACAGAGGCTGCCATAATGGTCGCAAAAAGATTGGTCACGAGCCAGACCGAACGCGATTTGAAAATGGAAAAGACCGATTTGTAAACATCGCCTTCTTCCGTTCCCGAAAGGTGCATAATGTCTTCGCTGACTTCTTCATGAATGATGTGAACCACATCGTCGACGGTAATGGTGCCGACCAGCCGCCCTTTGTTATCTACGACTATGGCCGACATCCAGCCGTATTCGCGAAACATATGCGCAACCTCTTCCTGATCGGTGTAGGCGTCAATGGGGCAGATTTCTCCGTCCATAATATCGCGCAGCTTTTGATCGGGCTTGGCCCGGAGCAACTTGTCCAAAGCAATCTGTCCGGTCGGGTGCCAATGAGAATCGGTTAAAAATATTTCAAAAAATTCGTCGGGAAGCTCGGTTTCGGTCAAAAGATATTTTCTGGCCTGTTTTACGCTCCAGTCATCGGGCATGCTGACAAAATCGCGCGACATGATACGTCCGGCGGAATCTTCCGGATATGAAAAGGAGGCCTCAACCTGAAACTTTAACTCAGGATCCAAGCGGCGGATAATGCTGGCCTGCTCTTCATCGTCCATGTGCTCCAAAATTTCGACCGCTTCGTCGGAGTCCAGCTCGTTAACGATTTTAACGACCTGGTCTTCGTTCATATTTTCGATGATTTGTTCCTGAACAACTTCGTTTAACTCGGGAAAGACATCAGGATTGATTTTGTCGCCGAGGATATCAACCAGTTCCTGGCGCTTGTTGTGATCCAGAGATTCAATCAGGCGGGCCAGTTCATATTCGGACAGACCTTCGACGATTTTGCGGACATGGATTTTGTCGTCTTCTTCAAGAGCATTGACGATAGAATTAATCATTTTGGGACCGAGACCCAAAATGTGGCTTTCTTTTTTCTTTTTTTTGAGTTTGGATTTGGGAAGTAAGTCACGCTTGAAACGCTTGCTCATTTTACTACCTCCCATATTTTTAAGAATTAAACCGCCGGGACTGCTGCGGGGCAGGAAATTTATTTAAGTGGTGCGGCCAAGAAGACTTGAACTTCCACGGGCTTAGCCCATAACGACCTCAACGTTACGCGTCTACCAATTCCGCCATGGCCGCACATCAAAACTAGGGTTTGTATAAGGCACAAAAAGAAAATAATCAAGCTTTTTCTGCAAGCGTGTGAAAAAAATCCGATTATTTTTTCTTCAAGCGCGGATCGCCCGGCTCAACCAGACCGCCGGAGATGATAAACTTGATT
This sequence comes from uncultured Alphaproteobacteria bacterium, assembly GCA_944390895.1. Lineage (GTDB taxonomy): Bacteria > Pseudomonadota > Alphaproteobacteria > RF32 > CAG-239 > CAJLXD01. Next base: position 19,571 of record CALXRQ010000019.1, on the reverse strand, counting down.
CCCTCTTCAACCGTCATATCCAGTTCAATCGTATCTTTTTTGGGTACAAAAATCAGAAAACCGGAAGTCGGGTTCGGCGTCGTCGGAATGAAAATATTCAGCATTTCCTCTCCCAGACGTTCATGCACCTCGCCTTTGGTATCCGAGCTGACCAGTCCCAGTATCCATATTCCCTTGCGCGGATATTCCAGCAGCACAACCTTGCTGAAAGCCTGGGTTTTGGATGAAAGAAAGGTTTCAAAAACCTGTTTCAGCAACGAATAAACACTGGAAATCAGCGGCAGCTTATAGACGATCCATTCGCCCAGACGCATAAAAAACTTGCCCAAAAAACCGGCGGCAAACATTCCGACCAGAATCAGCGCCACAACCAGAATTACCAGCCCCAACCCCGGGACGGTAAACGGAATGATGCTGCTCAGATATTCGTTAATCCGCGGCGGGATCATCTGATTGACCATCCGGTCAACCCAGACAATGAATATATAAGCCATATAAAAAGTGATTGCAACCGGCGCCGTAACCAAAATACCGGTAAACAGATAAGCGCGGATTTTGGCGCCGAGTTTCATAAACACGGCCTTTTCCCGCTCCAGACGAATCCTTTTGATATTCATAGCTCTTTTTTTTACTTCTTCTTCCATCAGACCCTCATTATATCTTCTATAATAAACTGAACAGAATTACGCCCCTGCCAGTTATCGCGGCGCAATACGCCTACCACATCGTAGACGTCGCCGCGCGAGTTGAGCATCGCATTGCCGATATCATTGTCCGCCACGCGAAAAGCAATGGCCTTGAGGCTGCCGCCCATATTTGAACTCAGAAAACAGCGCACATGCCCGCTGCCGATAACCGAGGGCTTGTTGATGCGGACCGAACGCAACATCAGCTTCGGCTCTGCATTTCCCGAGCCGAAAGGTTCCAGCCGCTCCAGACTTTCGGCCATTTCCACGGTGGCGCCACCGACGTCCAGAACACCGTCGACATCTAAAACCGGCACAATGGCCTCGCCGCCGATTTTTTCGCTGACATATCGGCCGACAAAGTCATGAAAAGCGTCTATCTTATCCTGATTTAAGGAAAAACCGGCCGCCATGGTGTGTCCGCCACCTTTGGTTATCAGCCCCTGCTCTTTGGCCGCAATAATCAGCGCCCCCAAATCCACCTGCGGAATTGAACGCGCGGAGCCTTTCACTTCGTCCGCCTCAATCGACATAACAAAGGCCGGAAGATTGTAACGCTCTTTCAATTTGCCGGCAACAATGCCGATAACGCCCTGATGCCAGTCATCCCCGGCAACAAAAGCAACGGGATATGTCTGCGGCGTGCCTTCCAGCATCTCAATGGCCTTGAGCAAAACATAATTTTCAATATCTTTGCGCTGTTCGTTAAATTCGCCGAGCTTTTCGGCCAGAAGCTGAGCCTGAAACTCGTCTTTGGTGCACAGAAGACGGTTTCCCAGAGCCGCATCGCCCACCCTGCCGCAGGCATTGATGCGCGGTCCCAGAACGTATCCCAGATGAAACGCATTGGGCGCTTCCGTAATGTTGGCCTTGTCTATCAGAGATTTCAGCCCGGGATTGCCGCGGCGGCTCATCACTTTCAGTCCCTGACGAACAAAAGCGCGGTTCAGACCTTTAAGCGGAACAACATCGCAGACCGTACCCAAGGCAACCAGATCCAGCCACTGCATAAGCTGCGGTTCGGGTTTTTGCTCATTATAGAAATTCTGCCGGCGAAGTTCGCGATTGACGGCCACGACGGTAACAAACACAACGCCGACGGCCGCCATATATTTCAGATAGTCAACACTGTCATCGTCAAGCCGCTTGGGATTGACCACGGCATATGCTTTCGGTAGCCGGACTTCCGCTTCATGATGATCCAGGACGATAACATCCATATCTTTCGTTGCGGCATATTCAAAGGTATCAAAAGCCGTCGTACCGCAGTCTACCGTAATGACCAAATCAATGCCCAAAGCGGAAAATTCGTCGATTGCCCGGCAACTGGGACCATAACCCTCCTCGCGGTCGGGAATATGGATTACCGGTTCGATACCAACGCTTTCAAGAAACAGGCGCAAGACGGAAGAAGACGTCGCGCCGTCAACGTCATAGTCGCCGATAACGGCGACCTTTTGCTTTTTCACAACGGCTTCGGCAATGCGCAAAGCCGCTTTTTCCATATCTTTCAGGCAAAAAGGATCCGGCAGCAGATTTTGCAGGCGCGGATCCATAAAACCGGGAACATCGTCTATCGACACACCGCGGACATTCAAAACGCGGGCGACCAACGGCGGCAAACGATAGCGCTGGGCGACGGCTTCGGCCATACGCTCGTCACAGGGTGACAGTTTCCATATATTGCCGCCTAAAGATTTCTCACTGTCTGCCATTAAATCCAAAGACACGTCCCCTGCCGATTGTTAGTAAGTGATGTATATTTCGGCGCGGCGGTTCAGACGCTCTCCTTCGGGCATAACTTCCTGATAGGCCGGCGCAGTATCGGACAGGGCCTCGGTTTCAATCTGGGATGATTTCAGACCGTAACGTTTGAGCGCTGCGGCCACATTTTGCGCACGCTCGGCCGAAACCGTGAAGTTGGCCAGTTTGTGCGAGACGATATCCGTATTGCGCGTGCGGCTTGAGGCAAAGCCCAATACCTTAACTACGGCGTTTTTCTTGCTTTTGGCCAGCTTTGCAATATCGCGGAGTTTTTTGTTATACTGGGAATCCACAACCGCGCTGCCGTTGGCAAAATAGATTGTTTCAATCCGGTAACTGACGCTGGGACCGGCATTTTCCTGAGCAAATTCGGTTTGTTCGATGTAACTTTCATCAAGATTCAGGTCTTTGCTCTCGGAAAGCTCGGACAGTTTTGCGTCTTCCGGCTGCGGCTCGGATTTTGCCAGCGGAACCATTTCTTTCTTCTCAACCGGTTTGCTTTTGGCCGGTTCAGCCTTATCAGCGCCGCTGAAATTATCCGAACTCATGGCAGAGGCAAACTCCCGGTCTTCCTCATCTTCCTCATAAGCCGCGTTTTTATCGTCGGCCCGGAGGCTGGAACCCTCTTCCGGCATGGACAACTCAATCTTGCCGCCTTTTTTGGTGGTAAACGCCGTCTCTTCGTCTTCCTGAGCTATCGTATCCTGATCTTCTATAATTTCGGGAAAAACCGCCGAAGAACAAGAGCACAACAAAACCGCGATACTCAAAATACCGCAGCAATCTCTAAACATTTTGAGCGAATTCATTGAATCAGTACCCTATAAAAACATTTTGCAAAAAATAAATTACAGTTAGTTATATAAATATATTATTAACATTCATAACACAAGAATAAAAAATAATTAACAAGCAGTTTTTGTCAGAATTTAAACCATTTGTTTTTATTGATTTATTGAATTATACTTGGTTCAACATAAAAACGGCGAGGATGAGAAATGAGCGTTTCCGCAACAGAATCTGCAATTGACGTGGCCTACTGGTTTTTCGGCAGAGCCGAAAAAGACGGCATTTTCCTGGATGACGAAAAAATGTTTCATCTGCTTTTTATTGCGCAACTCAATTATGCCCGGCGTTATGAACGCGAGGTTTTGGTGCCGAGTTTTTTCGTATGTGACGAAGACGGCTTCAGCGAACCCAACCTGAAAAAAATGTTTTCTCTCGGGCGCCCCTATATGCCGCCGGTAAAACTATCGGACAAAGTCTGCGCTTTTCTGGAAGCAATCTGGAAACAATACGCTCAAATGACAACCGCGGCCTTTTCATCGCTGATTAAAAATTCAAGCGCTTATAAAGAATGCTACCGAAACGGTGAAAAACGGCTGGTTGCGGTTGACGACATTCTGGACAAGTTTACACTCCCGCGGCCCTCCGAGAGCAGCGGCGAGAACAAAAAAATCAGGATATCCCAAAACGGACCGGTAATGGTTTCGCGTTGGAATCCGCGCAAACTGGAATCTTCTGAACAAAGGACGAAAAACAAATGAAAAAGATATTTACAGCCTTATCCGCCGCTTTTGTGCTCTGGGCATGTTCCCCGCAGGAAGAAAACCCGCAGCGTGGCCTCAGCCGACTGGTTGTAGAGACCTCTCCCGCCGCCGAATTTATGGTCGAGACCGCCCAAAGTTCGCGCGAAATGCGCACCGGCCTGATGTATCGAAAATCCATGCCCGAAAATCAGGGAATGATTTTTGACATCAAAACGCCCCGAACCATTACCATGTGGATGAAGAACACCTATATTCCGCTTGACATCGTTTTTATCGGCCCCGATTATAAAATCAGCGGCATATACAAAAACGCCAAGCCGATGTCAGAAAAGCTCATATCTTCTCCCGGGGATGCGGCCGCGGTTCTGGAACTCAACGCCGGCAGCGCCGAAAAATATCGTTTGAAAAAAGGCCTTACGGTTCGGCATTTTATTTTCCAGAACGAAACAAAATAACAAACGCGTCCGGCATTTCTTCGTTCCGAACCAAATATTGATCCATTTTTTGCGGTTCCGGTTTCATGCTTTTGAGTTTAATCGCCGTTTTTGAAAAAAACGCTGATATACTCATAAGTGTTGACGGCCAGATAAACAACCGCAATCAAAGCGACTGTAATTCGCAGAAATCCCATAATTATCCTTCTCCTCGGCTTTGGCTGCAAAATATCCCGAGAGATCATACTTTCTGACAAACCCCTGCGGACGGTATCTCAGTTTGGCTCTGCGCAGTCCCGGCAGGCCAAGATCCTGCTCCCGGTTTACGGTTCTGATGCCGGGAATATTTTCCAGAAAAATGCGGTTGACGGCCTGATACGCCCCCTTATACTTATCCAAGGCTTTTTCAAAATGAACGGCTATCGTGTTCTCATCCAATTTCTCGGCAATCGTATAAGCCGCCATTTTCCCTTCTATCCATATTGCAGCGCCAAAAACTTCAGGAGTCAGTTTATCCCAGTGCCGTAAAATCCTGTAAACGGCCCTGTTTTCAAAATCGAGGCTGTTTTTTTCAGAATCTCCGGCATGAGCGGCCATCCATTGTTCCTGAAAGCGCATTAACGACGGAACGTCTTTTTTATCAATAAAACGGAAAACATAATTGTAATATTGTTTGAACCGGTTGGAAAGTTTGCGCTGCGTGCTGAAATCCTGACCTTCCAGAGCTATGAGCTTTGAGGCCTCGTAAAGATATTCCCAATTGTCGCGGTCATTCTTCAATACCAACATTCCCGGAAAATCCATTTCCAGTTTCAGCGCCAGAGCTTCGGGAAGTTTTTTTAACGCAAATTCCGTTCCCAGACGGCGGGATATTATCTTCTGCCATTCTGCCCGGTTCCAATCCCCTATCGGCGCCGCATAAAAGACCTTTCCGCCGCAACTTTGCCGAATCCAGCACAAATCGTCGGCATAAGCCAGTTCCGTATGATATTTTTCCTGCCAGCTCCACAAATTTATAAAACTGTAATCTGAAGATTTTTGCGGACAAGCCTGATAATATGCCGAAAATTCATCTTTGTCCTTTAGTGACAATTTATGAAAACTCAACATTTGCTAGTCCCCTGCAACGCAGTCGTCACCGTTGAAAGTGAAGTCAACAACCTGCCCGTTGGTGATGGTAAAAGAGGTTTTACAATAGTAAAAATCGGAATTTTCGTCATTGTTGCTCAAATCGTCTCCGTAGTCAGGCGTTTCTATGGCCTGATAAGCAACCTCAATTCCGGCATAGGGTCTGGTATTGCCGTCTATGGGTTTGTTTCCGCTCCGGACATAGGTAACAATCTTGGTTTCGGGCGTGACATAAAATTCATTTTCAGGATATCCCCAGCTTTGATACAGACGAGTCTGCGAGCGCCCTACCCATTTTTGCAATTCGGTCTGATAGTTTCCGGTTGAAGCACAGGCGCCTAAAAACGCCAAGACAGGTAAAATCAGCTTTTTCATTCCGCATATCCCCTAAAAAAGATTATAAACAATATTTAGTGACGGAAAGAATCTATTCAAGGCTAATTCAGAAGTTTTATCGAATTGCGGCTGCTGATTTTTGAAAAACTGACATTGTCTATCCTGACTTTGAAAACCTGATATTCGTCGACATTTTGCAACGAGAGAACCTCTCCGTGATTGTAAAGCCACGAAATCATTTGTCCGTCGGAACTGGGAACCTTGATTTCTATCAGACGATGGCGGGCGGAAAGCTTATGGTCAAGCGCATCAAGAAAGGCATCGCACCCTTCTCCGGTCTTGGCCGAAACGGGAATGACGAAAGGGAAGCGCCGGGCATTTTCCGCAACAAAAATTCTGCCTTCTTCGTTCAAAAGATCCGTTTTGTTCCACAATTCCAAATAGTTGTCTTGTTTTTCGATATTTTCCAGTCCCAGATTTTGCAAAACACTCAAAACATCCTGTTGCTGCTGCCGGTGGTTAGGATTGGACAAATCCCGGACATGGACGATGACATCCGCGGACAAAACTTCTTCCAGCGTAGCACGGAACGACATAATCAGTTCGTGCGGCAGATCGGAGATAAAGCCCACGGTATCGGACAAAATGACTTCCCGTCCCGAAGGAAGCTTTATTTTGCGCATGGTCGGATCAAGGGTGGCAAACAGCAGATCCTCGGCAAAAACGCCGGCCTTAGATAAACGGTTGAACAGAGAAGACTTTCCGGCATTGGTATAACCGACCAGGGCAACGACGGGATAAGGAACGCGTTTGCGGGCGCCGCGCTGTAGTTCGCGGGTCTTTTTAACCTTTTCCAACTCTTTTTTTATGCGGACGATTTTGTCATCTATAATACGGCGGTCAAGCTCAATCTGAGTTTCTCCGGGGCCGCCTAAGAAACCGGCGCCGCCGCGTTGACGTTCAAGGTGCGTCCAGCTGCGCACCAAACGGCTGCGCTGATAAGTCAGATGAGCCAGTTCAACCTGCAGATTGCCCTCTTTGGTATTGGCTCGCTCTCCGAAGATTTCCAAAATAAGAGCCGTACGGTCAATAACCTTTGCATGCAGGGCCTTTTCGAGGTTGCGCTGCTGGATGGGCGTCAACGAGGCGTCGACGATGACGAGTTCTATCTCTTGTTCCGCTATTGTTTTTTGAAGTGCATCAATATATCCGCGGCCAAAAAATGCCGACGGTTTGATTTCCCTGATTTTGACTGTTTCCTGAGCTACAACCTGCAAATTGATGGCCTGAGCCAAACGCACCGCTTCTTCCAGACGATATTCGGGAGATAAGGCAAACTCTTTTCCGCCGACAAGGGGGAAAATTACATAAGCCTTAGAGATTTTTTTATCAAAAATGATATCCGGCAAGGCTTATTCTTCAGCGGCGGCCTGATCTTCTGTTTCATCCACTTCAAAATCAACCGCGGAACTCGGCATGATCGTTGAAATGGCGTGTTTGTAAATCAGCTGGGTATGGCCGTCGCGGCGCAGGAGCAGAGAAAAGCTGTCAAACCAGGTAATCAAGCCCTGAAGTTTTACCCCGTTAACCAAAAACACGGTTACAGAAATTTTGTTCTTGCGGAGGTTATTTAAAAATTCATCCTGAACATTCTGAGACATCATATTTTTCCTTATTAATTATTTTATTTTGTTAATTTAACATCATTTTATAAAAATAGTAAAGCAGAGATTGCAAAATGGTGATATTTTCCACCCGTCGGTCAGGACAATATTTTTTCCACTTTGCGAATGGCTCTGGAATCAACATATAATATTATAACGTCGCCGATTTTCAATTCTTCTTTTTCCGAAGGAAACGATATTTCATCATCCCGCAACAGCGCGCATACTTTGCTGCTGGCCGGCAAATCTATGCTCTGTATCGTCTTGCCCGCCGCCGGTGAATTTTCATCTATTTCCATCTCCCATATTTCGCCGAAACCGCGGCCGAGAGAATATGCGTCCTTAATTTTCGATTTGCGCAGCTCCTGCAGAATGCTCGAAATCGTCACCGACGAGCGGTCCACCAGAATGTTATTGCCGACAATGTCTATCAGATTGTTGTACGACGGAGAATTTACCAGAGCCAGCGTATTGTTGACGCCGCTTTTGCGGGCAAGCATGGACGCCAGAAGGTTGTCTTTGTCCTTGGAAGTGACGGCTATGGCGGCATCAGCATTGCCGATGCCGGCCTCGCTTAAAATAACGTCGCTCATCTGTTGTCCGTTGATAACAATCGTATTGTTAAGTTCTCTGGCCAGTTCTCTGGCGCTTTGAACGTCTTCTTCAATGATTTTGCAGCTGACGATATTGTCATCTTTTTCAAACATCCTGCCCATACAGCGCGATATCTGATTGCCGCCGAAAACAATAACGCGTTCCACCGCAGGCTCTTCCAACCCGAAAGCTTCCAGCGTAAAGTCGATGTCATCGTCTTTAACCAGAAAATATACTTCGTCGCCGACTTCCAGCATATCGCTTTTATAAGGAATATAAACGTTGGCGCTGCGATTGATGCAGACAATTTCGACATTGAGTTCGGGAACCAGCTGATTGAGATTTATCAGCGGTGTCTTAATCAGCGGACAGTTTTCCGGAAGCTTAAAAGCCAGCAGCCGCAGCTTTCCGTCGTACAGGCTCAGAGCTTCGGAAGCGCCGGGAACTTTCAGCAGCTGATATATGTATTTGCCGATCTCCACTTCCGGAGAAATGACCAAATCGACGGGAATGTTTTTGTCATTATACAGCGTTGCCCACAACGGATTCAAAAAATCCTGCGCGTCAATGCGGGCTATTTTGCGGGGAATGTTAAAAATTGCCGAAGCAACTTCGCAGGCAATCATATTAACCTCATCAACGTCGGTAACGGCAATCAGCAGTTCGGCGCTTTTGGCATTGGCCTTTTCAAGAATTTCGGGATGGGACGCGGAACCGAAAACCGGCTGAATATCAAATTCTTTGGAGAGATCGTCAAGATGGCGCTGATTATTGTCAATGACAACAATATCATTGTTGCCTTTGACCAGATAACTGACAATACTCCGGCCGACGCTTCCGGCTCCGCAGACAATTATTTTCATTGGCGCTCCTTATTCTTCTTTCAGGCTGTCAAAATAGCGGTCGATTTCAGCAAAAGCATCGGCAAAATTATTAATCCGCACATAGTTTTCACGAAATCTGCGCGCATCGCGGCAATTTTTGCAGTACCAGCATACATATTTGCGGGAAACTGCCAATGCCAGCCTTTCGCCATAATAAGCCGTTAATTCTTTAATATGGGTTAACAAGGTGTCTTTTACAAGCGCAGGGCTTATCGGCGTCGGAGCAACGCCTTTTTCCAGATAATCGTGAATCTGGGAGATGAGCCACGGATTGCCCAAAGCGCCGCGGCCGACCATAACGGCGTCGGCACCGGTATATTTCAGCATTTTTTCGGCGTCATAAACGTTGGCAACATCGCCGTTGCCGATAACGGGAATTTTTACCGCGGCTTTGACTTCGGCAATAATGTCCCAATCTGCCGTTCCGGCATAAAAATCGCTGCGGGTACGGCCATGAACCGTAACGTAAGACGCGCCGCAATCTTCGCACATACGGGCAAAATCGACCGCGTTTACCGAGTCGTGGTCCCAGCCTTTGCGAAACTTGACGCTGACTTTCAGCCCCGTGGCGGCAACGGCGGTTCTGATTATGTCGGCCGCCAGTTTCATATCTTTCATCAGATAAGAACCGGAATTGTTGTTGACGATTTTTTTTACCGGGCAGCCCATATTGATGTCAATTGACGCAGCGCCGAGCTCTGCCGCCAACTTGCAGGCATCGTCAAACAACGCGGCCTCCCCTCCGACCAGCTGCACCACCACCGGATAGGGCTCGTCGCGGACATCGGCGATTTTATAACTTTTGGGATTTTTGCGCTGAATGGCATTAATTGCCACCATTTCCGAAACCATCTGTCCGCCGCCGAAACTTTTGACCAGACGGCGCATCGGCTTGTCGGTAATGCCGGCCATCGGCGCCAAAAAAACTTTTGAATCAAAATCGAGCATTCAGCTATACCCTGTAATCGAAACTGCGGTTGTATCTGTGCATCAGGTCCAGACGAATCTGCGGCTTGTTGTTCACATTAAAATTGAAAGCATAGGTTTTTGTTGCATATTTTATGTCGCTGAAAAAGGACTTTTCCAATCCGTAACTCATATTAACCGTCGAGGGCGACGACAATGCGGCCTGTCTGTAGGCATCGCTGACATAGGCAGCCGACGGCAAATCCGCCGAATTGTACAATTCATCCCGAAAACTGACCGAATTCGGACTTTCCGTTGTTTCCGTGTCGGGTGCAATGTTTTTTTCACCGGCATCGTCTGAAACCTGCCCCCGCGGACGGCGGTCTTTGGCCTCCTCTCCCGCCGGCATTTCCTGGACAAAGCGCTGCAACGTATATAAAGATGACGGCTCCAGATAAGAAAAAGCCATATTTTGCAGACTGTAACTGCCGCCCGGTCCCGAGACCGAGACATTGTCCGAAGCATTATCCGCCGGCAGGCTGAACCCCTGTCCGCGCTTTTGCGCAATGTTTTTTACGGAATCCGCAATTCCTGACGTCAGCGTCCGGTAGATATTCTGCATTTTGTCGGCTGATATTGCGCTCATCGGCTACCTTTTAGTTCAGTTTATCCAACGCTCTGGCCAGAATATAATATACCTTGCCGATATCGGCGCCGGAAATGACCGACAGCAGAATGCCCGAACGTTCGTTGGTTCTGGCCTTGGTTATAAGAGATTCAAACTCGGACAGATATTTGGTTACCAGCGTGCGAAACTCCATATTCTTTTCAAACTCGCCGCGGATAGCCAAAACCTGCTGTTTGGTCATGGTTTTGGAAAGGTAGCGCACAAAGGCCGCCGTATCGCCGTTATAATATTTCTTCCAGATTTCCTCTTCCGCCGCCGGGTTAAAAATACGGTTGATGTCGACCGAAACGGTTTCCAGTTTCTCTATAATATAAGAAGCGTCTTTCAGGAAACTGTCGACACGCACGCCCTCATAGCGCTTTTCGAGCTCGGCCAGCTTGCCGTCGGCTTTCTGCGAGGTTTCGTTCAAAACCTTAAGCTGTTTGTTGACAACATCGCTGAAGGAAATTGATTTTTTGATAATGTCGTCGCCCTTGGCCGAAAATTCGTTGGTGCTGTCATTTAAGACATTCATGACATCGTTGACTTTTTTCAACGTATCGTCGGTTGCGACAACCAAAACTCCGGACTGTTTCAGGAAGACTTCGCCCGAAGAGCGGATTTCGTTGGAAATGCGCTCGGCATTGGCGGCAACTTCATTCAAGGTTGCGCGCAGTTTGCCGCTTGAGTTTTCAAAATGGGTGGAGCTCATCTTGGTCGCCTCTTCCATCTGCATACTCAAAACTTTCAGGTTCTCGCCGAGGCCTTTGACCTTTTCATAGGCCATATTGGCACGGTTGGAGAGCTGGAGCGACGTATCGTTCAAAACGGTATTGAAGCATTCCACCAGCTGTTTGGTGTCTTCGGAAATCTTAATCATCTTGTCGCTCTGGGCGGAAATGAGATTGTTGATTTCAAAAACGCCGCTGCTGGCTTCGGCCGTAACCGTATTGAAGTTGGCTATGTATTTTTCATAATCTTTCATTACATTGCCGATTTTATTGCTGGAACTGTTAACATTGACCGCCAAATCGTCAACCAGCTGGCTCAAGGACATATTAACCTGCTCGACGTTCTTAATCGAATCGCGGGAAGATTTGTTGATGTCATCGTTGACTTTAAGCAGCCTGTCGCCCAGCACATTAAACTCATAGGCAATTTTGGCCGAAGTTTCAAATATGGTATCGGTGCTGTTTTTGAAGTTGTTGTTGATTTCGTTAACGCGCTGGGCAACTTCGGTCGAGGTGTCGGAAAGATATTTATACTGCTGCGCCAAAGAGGCCTCACCCAGGCGGGTTTGCGTGGCCACGGTATTGACAATGTCAGTCAGAACCTCGCGCTGGTGTTCAAAACTTTCGCGGATGGAATCCGTCTGGCTGACGGTCCGGTTTAAGACCTTATCAATATTTTTGGCCTGTGCATCCAAAACATCGGTCGTATTTCTGCTTTCGGCTGCCAGATTTTGATTGGCTGCATTAATTTTATCACAGTTGTCCAAAATAGAATTGGTGAACTCGTCCGAGCTGACGGTAAGATCTTTGACCGTGTTGTTGAAAACCTGGAAATTTTCTCTGAAAGCCGCGGCAATTTGCGCAATTTTATCGGAAATCTGCTGAATGAACTTGCTGACGTCATTGTTCTGCACGGCAATCGACTGATTAACCTCCGAAAGCTTGTCGATTGATTTGACGGAGTTAGCGACAACCGCCTCAACCCTTTTGTTGACATCCTCTTCCAAAAGCGTCATCCGGGCAAAAACCTTATCGGCGTTCTGTTCAATAACGGCAACCTGTTTTTTGAGATTGTTGCCCATATTGTCGGTGTTTTCGGTTAAACGGTCGCAAATATTGAAAAACTCGTTTTCCTGCTGTTTGAACAACAGATTAATATTTTCAGCCTTTTCATCCAAAAGCTGAACCACATCCGCCACATGGTTGACGGTTGCGCCGGTAATCTTGTCCAGTGTTTCGTTCTGGCGGGCAAAAGCTTCCGTAATCTGCTGAAACGTATTATCGGAATTGGCGGTGGCAACGTTGATGTTGGCGGCCTGTTTTTCCAAGACCTCGGACACATTCTCCGCACGTTCGGAGACGCTCCGAGAAATTTTATCCAGTTCCTGATAATGACTATTCAGAATATTTTCCATTTGAATAACTTTGTTCAAGGCCTGATCTGCCGTGTTGTCAAAAACACCGGCCTGCTCGTTGAGGCTGGCACTGACCATTTTGGTCTTGGCGACAACGTCATTGCAGGAAGAAAGCGTTTCGCCCATCTGCTGTTTAAGCTGTCCGACGGTCGTTTCGGCTTCCTGCGTCAGATAAGACGCGGCGCGGGTCAGCTCGTCAATCTGGTATTTGAGCTCAACTTTTATTTCTTCAATTCGGTTGACGGATTCCGCAATGTTTTTCTGCTGCTGAATCAAAGAATTTTCGCCGACCTTGCTTTGAGCAACGACCAAAGACGCGGCCTCTTTAAGATTGTCGGTATGTTTGCTGATAACGGCGCCGATATCCTCAAGCTCTTTTCTGGAAACATCCGCCTGTTCTTTCAATCCTATGGTGCTTGCTCCGAGTTCCTGAAGCAGCAACTTCAAGTTCAGGACAATACCGTCACTGACCTTCTGCAAAGTTTCACTACGGCTTCCGACATCTTCGGACAAGGCGGCAGACTTGGCAATATACTGATCCGACAAAGCTGTCAGTTTAGCGGTGTTGTTTTCGGCCGAAGAAACCACGTTCTGTATATTGTCAACAATTTCTGCCGAACGTTTTTCCAAAGCGACAGAACCGGCAGTCAGACGATTTTCCACGCCTTTAATATTGTCAAAAATCTCATCGGAAACGCCCTGAAGCTGATTAACCTGCGTGGCTACGCTTTCTTCTATCAAATTGGAACGGGTAATAATTTTGTCGACTTCCATGGAAATCATGGCGCTGTGATCGCTGAATTTTGAAGCCAAAACGTCGCTTTCTTCATTCAGCTTGCCCAAATACCTTTCAACCGCTTCGCTCTGTCCTCGCAAAACTTCGTCTATTTTGCTAACACCACCGTCTATCTTGCCATAGATGTTGTCACAAACGGATACGGCGTCGTTGGCAACTTCTTCAAGCCGCGACGTCTGAGAATCGAGAATCTGAATCACATTGTTTACGCTTTCAGACGCACGGTTGCCAAAGTCAAGCAGAGCCTGATTGGCCTTATCCATTTTGGAATTGTTGTCATCGGCCATACTCTGGAGCAGCTGAGACGAGGTTTTAAGCTCCTGAATGTGAGGAATGATTTTACCGAAGAGCTCGCCGCAGTTGTTTTCCAGACCAGCGGCCGTAGCAGAAAAATCATTAATGTAACCCTTAAACATCTGGGTGGAATTCTGCGCGCGTTCAGTTACATATTCAAAGTTTTCAACCAGGGTTTTGACGCCGTCGGACAATTCGACAATCGTCTTGGTAGAATAATTGTCCAGCGTGTTGACAAGTTTGGAGAAATCGTTAACCCGAGCGCTCAGTTCCTTTTTTATCTTTTCGGTTTGCTCGGTTGCATGTTTGGTAACCTCATGGAGTTCAACCACCTGGGAACGGATGGCGTCGGCCATGGCTTTGGCAGTGTTGGCACCGCCGTCTTCGGGATAAACGAGCTGATTCATATATGCGCGGAGAAATCTGGCTTCGTTCTTAAAACTGTTGCCGCGGTCGATATAAGCCATAACGACCCAGATAATTGCCAAAGGCAGCGTTATACCGGCCAGAAACGCACCAAACTCGTCGGGCATCATCAGGAAAAGGTTGGACCAGCCAAAAAACTGGGTAATGTAAATCAGTACGATGATAAACCAGATTACGCTGATGGAAATCATCAGTCTGGTCAGATTATTGTTTAACCAGCTTCCGTTTTCTGCTTCTTCGTTATAATTAATGCTGCTGGCTTCAGACATAAACCCCGGCAAAGACGAATCACTTTTGGCCGAGCTGTTGTTGTCAACTTGTTGATTTGACATAAATATATTTCCCCAAATATTTATATTTCCCTGTTTTTTGCTTCAAACGGCCAATTCTTGCCGCTTGAAACTGCGTAGAGCTTATAATAAAAATCGGGATTTTTAAACCTTAAACTACAAGTTTAGAAGTTATCCACAGGAGCCTGAAAGAGAATCAGAACAAGCCCGAAACGACACCGTTTTCGTCAACATCGATTTTTTCGGCAGCGGGTACGGGCGGCAGTCCCGGCATATCCAGAATGCCGCCGGCAAAAACCACCACGAAACCAGCTCCGGCGGAAACGGAAACGTCTCTCACCGGCAAAACGTAACCTTGCGGAGCGTTAAGCAGATTTTTATCGTGCGAGACGGAATTCTGGGTTTTGGCAATGCAAACCGGAAAGCGCCCAAAACCGTTTTTGGCATATTCACGCAGCTTTGCCGCCGCAACTTCCGAAAATTCGACATCCGAGGCCCGGTATATTTCTCTGGCAACGATACGGATTTTTTCTTCCAGCGGCAGCTCATCCTCATACAAAAACTTAAAATTTGCCGGACGGCTACAGGCTTTGAGCGTTTCTTCAGCCAAAGCGATCACGCCCCGGCCGCCTTTGGCCCAGCCTTCGGAAACAAGCGCCTTGACACCGCAAAGCGCCGCTTTTTCTTCTATCAGCGCGATTTCGGCATCCGTATCCGAAGCAAAGCGGTTGACCGCGGCCACCACCGGAACGCCGTATTTTTGCATATTTTCAATATGAAGCCTTAAATTATCAAAGCCCTTATCAAGCGCGGCAAGATTTTCCTGTCCGAGACTGTCCTTCTCCATGCCACCGTGCATTTTGAGCGCCCGCACCGTGGCAACGACGACAACGGCCGACGGCCTGATGCCGCCGAAACGGCATTTGATGTCCAAAAACTTTTCGGCGCCCAAATCAGCTCCGAAACCGGCTTCGGTTACGACATAATCCGCCAGTTTCAGCGCCGTGCGGGTGGCAATTAAGCTGTTGCAGCCGTGCGCTATGTTGGCAAAAGGCCCGCCGTGCACCAAAGCCGGCGTATGTTCCAGCGTTTGAACCAGATTGGGCTTCAGCGCATCTTTGAGCAGCGCGGCCATGGCGCCGACGACGTTAAGTTCCCGAGCCCGGACATCGCGTCCCGTCCGGTCTTTGCCGATAATAATCCGCCCCAGGCGTTCTTTCAGATCCGCCATATCGCGTGCCAGACACAAAACCGCCATAATCTCGCTGGCAACGCTGATGCAGAAATGATCCCGGCGTTCAATGCCGTTGATTTTACTGCCCTGTCCGACGGTTATGTCGCGCAGAACCCGGTCGTTGAGATCCAGGCTGCGTTTCCAGGTTATCTGAGCAGGATCCAGATTAAGAGAGTTGCCCTGATATATATGGTTATCAATGATTGAGGCCAGCAGATTGGCCGCCGCGGTAACGGCGTGAATGTCTCCGGTAAAGTGCAGATTGATGTCTTCCATCGGCGCAATTTGCGAATATCCGCCGCCGGTGGCGCCGCCTTTGGCGCCGAAACAAGGACCCAATGACGGTTCGCGCAGCGCAATGACCGTCTTTTTCCCCAAACGGCGCAATGCGTCTCCCAGACCAATCGAAACGGTTGATTTTCCCTCTCCGGCCGGGGTCGGCGTAACGGCTGTCACCAAAATCAGCTTCCCGTCGGGCAAAGAAGAATTTTGCAGTTTTTTTAATGCGGCATAAGATATTTTGGCTTTGAGGCTTCCGTAGGGTTCAATGTCTTCCGCAGCAAGTCCCGCCTGCGCCGCAATCTCTGCAATCGGCTTCAAAACGGCCTGCTGGGAAATCAGGATATCGCTCCACATTATTCATCTTCCATTTTTTTTTTTTTATAACTGAGTTTTTTCAAAGCCTGAATCTGCATTTGCTGTTCGGACAGACCGACCGGGACAACGACACAGACTTCGGTTCGGGTTTCCGGTTCAATTGCCGTTACCTTTACGTATTGTCCCTGTCTGGCATATTCAAACAAAACTTCAGCCACGTTTATTCTTTCAAGAACTTACCTGACTTCGGGAAACCGAACGGCGCCAGCTTGCCGACCTGTGCGCGGTGACCGAGCCAGGACAACAGATCGGTTTCGGTTTTGGTGCCGCCGGCACGATTATAGGTAAAACCGTCAGCTTCGTTAAATATTTGGATATCGCTCAGGCCGCCGTCCTTGTATTTTTGCAGCGTTACGCCGCGCCCGCGAGCCATGGTCGGAACTTCTTCAACCTTAAAGACCAGAAGCTTGCGGTTGTCGCCGATAACGGCTACCATATCGCCGGTAACCTTTTTGCAGAAAGCAGCGTGCTCGCCGTTTTCAACGTTCATAATCTTGCGGCCGTTGCGGGTTTGAGCCATAATATGATTTTCATCGACCAGAAAACCGCGACCGGAATTGGAAGCAATGAGATACTGCGCTTTGGGCTCAAAGACAAACATATCGCAAATGTTGTCATTGATGCCGAGGTCAACCATCAAACGCAGAGGCTGTCCGAAACCGCGTCCGCTCGGAATCTCATTGGCGGAAATGGTAAAAAACTTGCCGGAGGTGTCAAACAAAATGATTTTATCCGTCGTCTGAGCGTGAATGGCAAACAGCAGCGCGTCATCGTCTTTAAACTTGAACTCGTCATTCAGATCGGCATACCCCTTGAGCGAGCGTATCCAGCCTTTTTGTGACAGGATAATCGTAATCGGTTCCTTCTCAATGAACGCTTCTACCGGAACGTCCACAATTTCTTCAACCTCGGCAAACTCGGTACGGCGGCGGCCCAAGGCCGTTTTTTTGCCGAATTTTTCCCGGGTCGCCTTAATTTCTCCGGCCAGAGCTTCCCAGCGTTTCCCTTCATCGGCCATTAAGGCTTCAAGTTCTCCCTTCTCTGCCGAGAGGTCATCGTATTCTTTGCGGATTTCCATTTCTTCCAGTTTGCGCAGAGAACGAAGTTTCATATTCAAAATGGCTTCGGTCTGATTTTCGCTCAGCTCAAACTTATTCATCAGCGCAGTCTTGGCGTCGTCTTCTTCACGGATGATGCGGATTACCTCGTCCAAGTTAAGATAAGCTATCAGATAGCCGCTCAAAAGCTCCATCCGGGCGTTGATTTTATCCAGACGGAAGCTGACGCGGCGTTTCAAAACGTTATGACGATGATCCAAAAACTCGCGCAAGACTTCCTTGATGTTCATAACTCTGGGAACCGTGTCCGAATCAAGGACATTCATATTCATGGCAAAACGGACTTCCAGATCCGTCTGCTTAAAAAGATGTTCCATCAGCAGCGCCGCATCGACCGTGCGGTTTTTGGGCTCCAGCACAATCCGTACGTCCTGCGCGGATTCATCGCGAATGTCGCTCAACAGCGGCAGTTTCTTGTCCATCAGCAAGGCTGCAATTTTTTCAATCAGCTTGGATTTGACAACCTGATAGGGAATCTCGGTAATGATAATCTGATACTGGCCATGGCCAAGGTCTTCCTTTTCCCACTTGGCGCGAATGCGGAACGAACCCTTGCCCTGCGTATAGGCGTCCAAAATGGTTGAAAACTTGTCAATGATAATGCCGCCGGTCGGAAAATCAGGCCCTTTGATGCGTTTGACCAAAGGTTCCAGACCGCAGTCGGGATTTTCTATCAGATAGAGCAAAGCATCGCAAACCTCGCTCAGATTGTGCGGCGGAATGTTGGTCGCCATACCCACGGCAATGCCCATTGAACCGTTGCAAAGCAGGTTGGGCACCATGGACGGCATGACCACAGGTTCGCTCTCTTCCCCGTCATAGGTATCGCGAAAGTCAACGGCGTTTTCGTTCAGCCCTTCCATCATGGCAATGGCAAATTCGGTGAGGCGCGCTTCGGTATAACGCATGGCGGCGGCGCCGTCTCCGTCGATGTTGCCGAAGTTGCCCTGTCCATCAACCAAAGGATAACGCACCGAAAAATCCTGCGCCAGACGCACCATGGCTCCATATACGGCCGTATCGCCGTGAGGATGATATTTACCGATGACGTCACCGACCACACGGGCGCATTTCTTAAAGCCGGACTTAGGGTCGAGATGCAGCTGACGCATGGCATAAAGCAAACGGCGGTGCACCGGCTTCAAGCCGTCGCGCACGTCCGGAAGCGCCCGGTCGACAATGGTCGACATTGCATAAGACAAATAGCGGCTGCTTAATTCTTCCGCAAGGTGGACATCTTTTATTTTTTCTACTGCGTCTGCCATAATTTCACCCTAAAAACCCAAATTATGCAGCAAATTAGCACGGTTCAGCGGGAATTTCAAGCCGTGAGTTTGAAAAAAGTTTTTGTTCAGGAAAAACTCGGTCATTTTCAGCAAATCCTTCAGTTCCTGCCGTGTCGGCGCATAATTTTGCTCAAGAATAAACTGTGGAAAACTGAACAGCCGGTTTTTATAGGGTTCCCCTGCCTCCGCACAGACGGCACGTCCGGTTTTAGGCGACACATATTTCAGATTTTCGGTGGTTCCGGTGGCCGAACATTCGCTCAGGTCCAGCGAGATTCCGAGAAAATCAAGAAGATAAAATTCAAAATAAGCATAATGTGTTATCCAATTATCTTCAAGTATCAGATTAAAAAAACTGTCAACATAGTAAAAAAGGCGTTCAAGCGCCATTTGTTCGGGCATACAGACATTACAGAGCTCGCAGAAAGAGGCTAAAGCTTCCAAACGGGCGGCATCGCCGAGAAAATTGACGGCGGTCGGCGCCAGCAATTCCGTTTTCAGGCTCAGCATATTTTCATCTACCCGGGCATAAGCCTCAACCGCCACCAGATTACCCAGCTGAAAAACGCCGAGGCTTCTTTTGGTAAAGGCATTCTTGACAAAGCCTACGATTTTGCCGTGATGACGGGTCAAAACGGTCAAAATGGCCGAATTTTCTCCGTGTTTGCGCAGTCTGACAATGTAACCTTCGTCATTAAACTTCATTTTTCT
>CALXRQ010000018.1 GCA_944390895.1 uncultured Alphaproteobacteria bacterium | reverse complement strand
AATTGCGCCGTCGGCCAAAATCGGTCAGAATACGTATGTCGGCGAGCATGCGGTTATTGAAGAAAATGTCGAAATCGGTGAGAACTGCGTTATTGAACACGGTGCGGTTATCAGTCGCGGATGTAAAATCGGCAACAATTGCCGTATCGGCGTCAATGCTCAGATTGCTTACTGTCTGATGGGTAATGACTGCTATGTTTACGGCGGTGCGCGGATTGGCCTGGACGGTTTCGGTTTTATGGTTATCAACGGCAAACACCAGCGGATTCCGCAGGTGGGGCGGGTCATTATCGGCAATGATGTCGAAATCGGAGCTAACTCCTGCATTGACCGCGGCGCTTTGGACGATACGGTCATCGGCGACGGCTGCCGGATTGATAATCTGGTTCAGGTCGCACATAACGACAAACTCGGACGCGGCTGCGTTATTGTTGCTCAGACCGGTATTGCCGGAAGCTGCACTTTCGGCGATTATGTGGTCTGCGGCGGGCAAAGCGGTTTTGCCGATCATTTGAATATCGGCAGCGGCGCGCAGATCGGTGCTCAATCCGGTTTGATGCGCGATGTCGAGCCCGGCGCGATTGTTATGGGATATCCGGCGGTGCCGATTAAGGAGTTTATGAAGCAGGTTGCCATGGTGCAAAAACTGACCAAAAAATAATAATATCGATTTAATTTAAGAGGAAAACAAATGTCTGAAAATAAAGTTTATCATATTGAAGAAATTATGAAGATGCTGCCGCACCGCTATCCGTTTCTGCTGGTGGACAGACTGGTGGTCGAAGAGCCGGGCGTCAAGGGCTACGGCATTAAGAACGTGACCATGAATGAAGAGTTTTTCCAGGGGCATTTCCCCGGAAATCCGGTTATGCCCGGCGTGTTGCAGATTGAGGCCATGGCTCAGACGGCCGGCGCTTTGGTTATTTCTTCTTTTGAAAATGTTGAGGGAAATAAGAAGAGCGTTTATTTTATGTCGATTGACGGCGTAAAATTCCGCAAAATGGTTAAACCCGGCGATCAGTTGATGATGCATGTCGAAAAAATAAAAGAACGCCGCAATGTTTTTGTCTTCAAGGGACAAAGTATGGTGGACGGCGCCGTTGTCAGCGAAGCCGAATTTACGGCCATGATTGCGGATTAATTTTTCTTTGGGTAAAAAGCTCCGTATCTGCGGGGCTTTTTTATTGTCCAATCGGTATTCTGTTTATAACGGAGCAAAACGGAGAAGTCTGAAATGTTGGCAGATGTGTTGTTGGCTTTGTCGGCGCTGGTTTTGATGTTTGTCACCATCGGACTGGAGCTTTATTTTATTTATGCCATTGTGATTTCCAAAAACTGCAAATATCCGCCGGCGTTTCCGTCTTTCGGCAACATGAAAAGACTTTCTTTGGCTGAAGCGCGCAAAGTTTTGGCGGAAAGCGGCACTCCTTTGCGGGTGGTCGATCTGGGGTGCGGGACGGGAACCATGCTGTTGCCGCTGGCAAGAGAGTTTCCCGAGCATTTTTTTGCCGGTTATGATTGGGATCGTTTCGTTACAGCCATTATACGTTTCAGAAGCCGAAAAATGAAAAATGTTGAGATTATCCGCGATGATTTTATGAAAGCGGACATTGCCTCTTATGATTTGCTGCTTTGTTTTCTGGATACCAAGGCGGCGGAAGATCTGTCGGCCGAGATGAAAGAGAAGCTTAAACCCGGTGCGGTGGTTATTTCCAATGCTTTTGAACTGAAGGGCATGGTACCTGAAAAGATTTTGGATGCAAAGTCTTACGGCATGCCCCTGAAAGTCTATGTCTACAAAAATAAATAGACAAAAAACTTGCTTTTGTGTCGGATAAGCGGTATAGTGTCAGCCGAGAAATTATAATTAATTTTTAAGAATATGGAAAAAAGAAATGAGCTTGGAACCGTCAGAACGGCAGAAGAGCTGATACGAATGGTTACCTTTGGCGGTCGCGGCGAGATTCTTGTTGATGGTATGATTAATATGGGAAGCACGCCGTTGATTTTGAAAGACGAGCAGCTATTGCGCGGAACGGACGGGAACAGCGGTTTGGTTTTTGAGGCTGTAGACGGCAGTTTTTGGCCTTTGACACTGGGTAATGGCGCTGAACTGGATAATCTGCAGATTACGGCTGTTATAATGAGGCAGGACAGTACAAATGCCCGTGGCGTGGTGTTCGTTGACGGCCGATTGGTTCGTTTAAGAAACATCTCTATTCGAGCAGTTGCTTTTCGCAAAAGCTGTTTTTGTTTCTCTGCACTTTTTCTGTGCCATCGGGTTGAGGCAAAAGGTTTCCTTCGTATTAATGTTGAAGGGAAGTTTTTAATTCCAATCAACGGAAACAATGCGGCGCCGGCAATTCTTCGAATGTGTCCCGGCAGCAGTCTGGCTATATGGGTCAAAGAAAGCCGTAGACCGGTGATCAGCCGAAGCATGGTTGAACTGGACAATGCCGAAATGGAATATTCCAATTATTCGGAAAATCTCCCTAATGAAGATTTTCACGACGGTTATGTATTTTTTATCGGAGCTTGTAAAATAACTGGCAACAGAGCGGATAAAATGGTGCTGACCAAAGAGCTGGGGTATACAGGCAGGTATCGGGCGAAAATTATCAATCCCGTGAAAAAGCCTGAGAGTTTGAATACATCGCGTCCGTGGTGGAAAGTTCTGCTGGGAATAAATTAAAAAAAACGATTTTTTTCGGGGGCCGGAAACGGCTCCTTTTTTTATACTACCCAAGGTAACAATCTGTAAGTTTTTTTGTTTTTACATTGCAAAGTATGAAAGATATTTTATACTCTATGCAAAACAACTTATCAGAAAGGAATTTCTTATGACTAACATTCATCCGACTGCCGTCGTCGAAGACGGTGCCCAGATTGCCGCAAGCGCAAAAATCGGTCCTTTGTGCTGGATCAGTTCCCGTGCTAAGATAGGCGAAAACGTTCAGCTTTTGGGGCGGGTTACGATTATGGGCGACACCACGGTCGGAGAAGGGACGATCGTTTTTCCGGGAGCCGTTCTCGGAGCCGGTCCGCAGGACCACGGCAATGAATTTCAGCCGGAAGCAAAGCTGATTATCGGCAAACGTAATATTATCCGCGAAAACGTGACAATGCATGCCGGCACGCCCAAAGAGCATTTTACGACGACGGTCGGTGACGACGGTATGTTTATGATAAATTCTCACATTGCGCATGACTGTGTGGTCGGTAATAATGTGATTATGACCAATAACGCGGTTATCGGCGGTCATGTCCGCCTCGGCGACGGCGTCATTCTGGGCGGCAACAGCGCTGTTCACCAGTTCTGCCGCATCGGCCGCAAGGCCATGGTCGGCGGTTTGTCCGGTGTGGATCGCGACGTTATTCCGTTCGGTATCGTTACGGGCGACCGGGGCAAGCTGCGCGGTTTGAACGTTGTCGGTCTGAAACGCAGCGGTTTTGACGAACATACGGTCAAATCCATTTCCCGCGCGTATATGTTCATTTTCAAAGGTAAAGAGGGCACTTTTGAAGAGCGTCTGCTTGAGGCCGCTGTTAAATTCAAAGACAATGAAATGGTTATGGAGCAGATTAAGTTTATCGGCGAAGCGCTGGAAGGTCGCCGCAAAATTATGACGGCAGAATAGGACGCGGTTCGGTGAGAATTTGGCGGAAGCCGGCTTTAACGTTTGTCTGAACCGTTGTTGGCCGGTTTTTGCTTTTTTGTTTTTCGTTCTTTGGAATTGGTTTGATTAAGGATTATGATGACTGAGCGCAAATTGGGCATTATTGCCGGGGGTGGAACGATCCCGCAGCTTTTGATTAACCGCTGCCTTGAAACCGGGCGCGATTTTTTTGTGTTGGCCATAGAAGGCAACGCGTGTTCCGACTATTTTACGGAAAAGGTTCCACATCAGTGGATCCGTATCGGTCAGGCCGGAACGGGGTTTAAGCGTTTTGCCGAGGAGAAAGTGCAGGACGTGGTCATGATCGGGACGATTAAGCGGCCGTCTTTTAAAGAACTGGTTCCTGATTTGCGCACGGCGGCGTTTTTTGCCAAAATCGGCGCCAAAGCTCTGGGCGACGACGGAATTTTGCGGGCGCTGGTCAACGAACTGGAAAGCGAGGGGATGAATGTGCGCGGTATTCATGAAGTAATGCCCGAACTGTTGATTAAGGAAGGCGTGCTGGGAAAACACAAGCCGGACAAAAAGGCAATAACAGACATCAGACGCGGCGTGGAAGTCGCGTTGGCGCTCGGACGTCTTGACGTCGGTCAGGCTGTCGTGGTTCAGCAGGGGCTGGTTTTGGGCGTTGAAGGCATTGAGGGAACCGACCGTCTGCTTCTGCGCTGCGGCGAGTATAAACGCAAAGGCGAGGGCGGCGTTCTGGTTAAGCTGAGAAAGCCTCAGCAGGATATGCGCATCGATTTGCCGACGGTCGGCCTGCGGACCGTTCAGAATGCGGCCGCTTCGGGTTTACGGGGCATTGCGGTTCATGCCGGCAACGGTTTGATTGTTGATCAGGCCGAAGTGATTGAGCTGGCAAATAAGGAAGGATTGTTCATTATCGGCATTAATCCGGCTGATTATCTTGAAAACGGACAGGAGTAAAGCGATGAAAATTTATCTGATTGCCGGAGAACCGTCCGGAGATTTGCTGGGGTCTCGTTTTATGCGGGCAATGCGGAAAAAGATTGGCGCCGAAGCTGAGTTTTTCGGTGTCGGCGGCGATACGATGGAGGCCGAAGGGCTGAAGTCTTTGTTTGATATTTCGGATTTGGCAGTTATGGGACTGACGGAAGTGATCCCGAGTATTCCCCGGGTTTTGCGGCGTATCAGGGAGACGGTGGCTGACATTGTCAGGGTGCAGCCCGACGTGGTGGTTACGATTGACAGCTGGAGTTTTTCCTCCCGTGTTCATAAGGCCCTGCGCAAACTTAAAACCGGCATTCCGCAGGCGCACTATGTGGCGCCGCAGGTTTGGGCCTGGAAGAAAAAACGCGCGCGTACGATGTATAAATATGTTGATGTGTTGATGACGTTGTTTCCTTATGAACCTAAATATTTTACGCCTTATAAACTGGATACGCGCTTTGTGGGACATCCGGTCATCGAAAGCGAAGTGATTACGACTAACGGGGACGATTTTCGCCGGAAATATAACATTGCGCAGGATAAAAAGATTATTACGGTTTTGCCGGGATCCCGCAAAAACGAAGTTGCTAAGCTGCTGCCGGTTTTTCTGGAGGCGGCAAAGGAGCTGAAAGCGGTTGACGAAAACCTGTTTTTTGTGATTCCGACAGTGCGAACCGTGGCTGAGAACGTTAAAAAACAGGTGCAGCAGTCGGGGCTGCCGATTTTGGTGGTGGAAACCCAGGCCGATCGTTACGGCGCATTCAGGGCCTCTTCGGCGGCAATTGCAGCTTCGGGAACGGTTGCGCTGGAGCTGGCAATCTGTGATATTCCGCATATCATTGCCTATAAGGTATCTCCGTTTTCAGCCATGCTGGCCCGCAAGTTTCTGCATATTGAGTTTGTGAATCTTTCAAATATTCTGCTCGGGCGCGAGATTATTCCCGAGTTGTTGCAGGAACGCTGCGTTCCGGGAAATATCCGCAGTTATGTTACGGAGCTTCTGCGGCATGGGGATTTGTATGAAAAGCAGATGGGCGGATTTGCCAAGGTGCGCGAAATTTTGGGGCAGGGGGTACAAACGCCCAGTCAGAACGCCTGTGACGTGATTTTGGAACTTGCGGCCCGAAAAAATAAAGAAACGTCTTGTCAAAATAAAAAAATGGGGTAGTATAATCCATATTTTTTATTTTTATGGCGACTAAATGTTTTTTATACATATTCGGGCATATGCCCTTTTATTAACTTCTAAATTATTTTTTTATGGACAGAGTCATCTTTGCCAGTCCGCTGACGTTAGGTTTTATTGCGGATTGCTGTTCGGCCAAAGTTGCCAAACAGTTTCGGGATTTTAAGGTAAAATCGTTGAATTCCATTCCTCAAGCGGAAAGTTCCGATCTTTGCGTGGTGGAGAATGAAAAAGATATGGAGAAGGTTTTGTTGAGCAAGGCGTTGGCGTGTATTGTGCCGTCGCGTTTGAAAATGAAACTTCCGAGCGATATCATTCCGTTGGTTACGGATGATTTCAGAAACGTTGACTATATCAAGGGTTTCTTGGTGTAGTATACAACTTCTTTAGTCATTTTTTTGAGAAGATTGCCGTTGTGAAACGGCAATCTTTTGGGTTTTAAAGACTGACAATATAATATTATAAAAAAAAGGCTGCCGAACAAAAATGTTTAGCAGCCTTTTTTCGGCAGATTGACAGGCCTAAATGCTAAGTAAGCCTGTCTTGGTAAAGGTGTCAGTCAACGCATTTGCTGCACAGATAATTGTCTTCCTGAACATCTATGTTGCATTCTTTATAATTTTTATCGTAGCCGGGAGCGCATTCGCTTTCAACGCATTTATACCATCCGGCGCAATCGGGGCAGGAACTCAGTTCGGATCCGGCCGGACAGCTGCCGATATCGGGCGAATATCCCGGACATTGGGTCGGACAGGAGTTATTGCTTATATTTTCTGGCGTATTCGAAGCCGGAATTTCTTCCAAATATCCGGAATCTTCAGCAGAATCACCAATGGTTTTGTCTTTCCATTCGTATTCGTTCAGCGGCGTGATACCGGCGGCGACACTCCCCGCATTTAATATCAGGGACGTAAGGCAGATTAAAACAAAATTTGTTTTCATTGCTCTTTCCTTGTGGAACTTAATTTATTTCAGTCTATGGTAAAAAGAGTTAAATTTTTGCAAATAAGATTAAAATTGTTGTTTGATATTTGTTTAAACCGGTTTATTTCATTGAATTATAATCTGAAGCGAGCGTTGCATGTACCGGTTTTTAAATAATATTTCGGAAAATTTCAATAAAGAGCAGAATCGCTGGTCATTGTGGGTTCCGGTGCTGTTTGGCGCGGGGATCGGCATATATTTTCTGCTGCCCGGCGAAATTTCCATTTGGTGGAGTCTGGCGCTTATTGAGCTGATGATTGTTTTGGCGGTTTGGTTCAGGTATAACACGGGGTTTTTAACTTTTCTCGCGATATTTTCGATGGCGGTGCTGGGATTTGCCGACATTCAGCTGAAGGCGGCTTATCTTAACGGCGAAAAGGGAATCAAAACGGAAGAAAAGCTTTATGTCAGCGGCAGAATTGAAAAAATCGGTTTCAATTATCGGGGAAACCAGCGACTGATTTTGAGCAATGCCACAAATTTTGACCGCAATCGGGATTTGGGAACGGTACGTGTCAGTTTGCGCAGCAAAAGTTCGCCGTTTAAGGTCGGCGAATGCGTGGAAATGGTGGCGCAGCTGATGCCCTTGTCGAAACCGGTGCTGCCGGGCGGATATCAGTTTGACCGCAAGGCCTATTTTGAAGGGCTTGACGCCAGCGGTTACGCCATCAGCGAAGTCTTGCCCATTGACTGTGTGGGGGAGCCCTCTTTTTCTAATCGCTTCCGCTATGCCGTGGATGAACTCCGCGGCAGGATTATCCGGCATATAAGAAGCGTTTTGCCGCCGGATCAGGCTTCGGTTACGGCGGCGATCGTGGCCGGCGAGCAAGGTGTCATCAGCCGCAAAATCATTCAGAATTACCGTGATTCCGGGCTGGCGCATTTCCTGTCCATTTCAGGGCTGCATATGACGATGATTGCAGGGTTGATGTTTTTTCTGGTGCGGTTGATTATTGCTTTTGTACCGCCGCTGGCTCTGCGCTGTGATTCAAAGAAAATTTCGGCGGTTTTTGCCATTTTGATCAGCGTTTTTTATTTGTTTGTCTCGGGTGCGGAAATTCCGGCGCAACGGGCTTTCATTATGAATTTTATCGTGGTTCTGGGCATTATGCTCGGACGCCGCGCCATTTCAATGAAGACGATTTCGCTGGCGGCGCTGCTGGTTTTGGTCTTTACGCCGCAGGCTCTGATCGGCGCGAGTTTTCAGATGTCTTTTGCCGCGGTTATCGCCCTGATTGCCTTTTATGAAAAATACGCCGGTTCTCTGCACCGTTTTTTGAGCGGAAACGGCAAGGAACAGACGCTGCTGCTTAAAGCGGTAAAAATCGTCTGGGTTTATATTGCCGGCATTTTGGTGTCTGATTTGGTTGCCAGTCTGGCGACAATGCCTTTTGCCGTTTATCATTTTAACAAAATATCCGTTTATACGACGCTGGCGAACCTTTTGGCGGGGCCGGTGATTGGTTTGGTCATTATGCCGTTTGTTCTGACGGCTCTGCTGCTGATGCCGCTGGGGCTTGATTATTGGCCGCTGCGGCTGGTCGGTTGGGGAATAGGTCTGGTGAATGATATTACGGCTTATGTCGCTTCTCTGCCTAATGCCGGGTATCAGGTTTTGTCGATGCCATTGTGGGGATTGCTGTTTATCGTGTTCGGCGGCTTATGGCTGTGTCTGTGGCAAGAGGCGTGGCGGAAATGGGGATGGCTTTTGGTTGCGGCCGGACTGCTCAGCATTTTTACGGTCAGGGTTCCCGACGTTATCGTGGATGCGGAAGCGGACTTGCTGGCGGTGAAGGACAATCAGGGCGAACTGGTTATTCTGCCGTCACGCGGAAATTATTTTGCCAAGCAGATGTGGCTGGAAAAAACGGCTAACAAAAAACTGGATGATAAGGAAAACAAGCTGATTAGAAAAATTTACAAAGGCGCAACCGTTGATAAAAAATGGCTGGATTTGGAATGTAACGACGAGTATTGTCTCTACAAGGGGCGAATCAAATATTTCAAAGACCACAGATTGGAGGTTGACGGAAAGCCTTTTGACGCCTCACAGGCTGCCGGTGCCGTTTTTTATCTTGACGGAGAAGAAATAAACGTTAAGACCGTGCGCGATGATATCGGCGTAAGATATTGGAACAGCGCCGTTTCTAAATAGAGGGAAGCGTTTCGCTTTCCAACAGTTCAAGGTTTTTCAGAAAAATCTGCGAAGCCTGGTAGCAGATTGCCGCATCCCAGCCCAAATGGGAGTTGACGCCGGGCAAAAAGGCAAAATCGGCGCGGCCGCGAAGGGTGGTGACGGCCTGATAAGCTTCGGGCTTTTTCCAGATGTCTGTCAAGGTACCGTTGGCCCTGTAGGGAATGCTGCCGTCGATTTTAATACCGGTGATGCCGGCATAACTGCGTTTGATATATTCTTCTTCTCCGTTAAGGCAGGTTTTTATCAGGTTGCTTTCTTCAGGCGTGATATGTTTGCGGCCGCGGCATTCGTTCAGCAGTTTGTTGAGCATTTTGCCGAAGGCCAAAGCGGCGTATGAAACCGGCAGTCCCCATTGAGCCGAAGTCTTTTCGGAAAAACCTTTCTGGCGGAAGATGTAGTCTTTGATTAAGGAAACGGAACCGCCGCATTTTTCAATTTGGACAATGCGTTCCCGCTTGCCAAAATAAAAACGTCCGCTTTGGTTGTCTAACAGCAGGTCCGAATTCAGATTCAGGTAACTGTCGCATGAATCTATGTCTTTGTTGTCTATGCGGCATTGGAACCGGTTGTAGCGTCTGGCTCCGAATTCTCCGAGCAAATTGTCCTGAAATATTTTCAGAATTTCGAGACGTTTTTTTATGTTTTCGTAAATGTTTCCGCAGGAGCTCAAATCTATGTCGGAGGCGGCCAGCATGACGGAAGACGCGTCGATGCGTTTGATTTCGCGAAATTCGTTCAGGTAGTTGTCAGCGACGGTTTTTTGCGACGCGGCAATGTATTGCTTCAGCTTGGAAGGGTTTTCCAGCAAAGGTTCAAGTCGGAACTTTTCAAGCAGCTTTTTTTCGGCCTGGAGAAATTTGTTCAGTATGGGCAGTTCAAAGTGAAGACGAAGCAGCAGTTCGTTCATTTTCTGGAAAGCCTCAATGACGCAGGCGCAATCCCAGTTTATGCCGCCGGAAAAGGCGATTTCTTCCCAAGGGCCGCAGCTGGCGGGAGAGGGACCCAGCACATAAAGATAGTGCGTGAGCTGTACGACGGTTTGGATAATCTGCGGTGAAATAAGTTTGAATTTCGGGCGGGGATTTTCCAAAAGCTGTAAAATGCTTTGGGCAAATCCGTACAACAATGCAGCGTGAGATTCTGTGCGCTGGTTCATGTGCCAGTTTTGATCTCTGGTCAGAACGCCGTTTTTATCCATCCAGAAAACATGGCTTATTCCAAGATTTTTTCCATAGTTTTGAGGAAATTTGAATACGGCGGCAAAGGCGTTTTGTTCTTCCGGCGCGCAGTATGCCTCGGCCCAGGCCTGCAGTCCCGGCCACAGTTCCGCAGCATAACGTTCGCTGATGAGAGGCAGCATTGCGGCATGGTCGCGCGGCCATTTTCTGGTCATGTGCAGGCTTCCGGCCCGTTCGGTGACTTTGGGGATATGATGTTCAAAGCTGAGGCTGAAAACGCCGCGGTTGCAGCCCAGTTTGAACAGCTTTTGGAAACTTTCAAACTCTAAATTCTTTTGCAGATGTTTATAAACAAGGTTGTTGTTAACTTTGAATACGGTTTTGCTTCGGTCCCGGCGGTAATGGGAAAGCTGGTGGATGTTTTGCGGGTAGACCGTTGCTTCCAGCATGGCGCTCAGAGTATTTTGCAGCGCGGTGCGGTTTTCTTTACGGTTTAAAAATTCAAAATCAGGCGTGCCGTTTTTCAGCAGGCCGGAGTTGCAGCGGCGGCTGCCGAGAAATTCTTCCAATTCAATAAACAGGGCTGAATGTTTGGGCGCCGAAAGCGGTTCTCCGGAGGCTAAAACCTCAATCATTCGGATGATAAATCTTTTTTTATCGTTCAAATATTGAGGCATTAGTTTTCTCCTGAGAAGTTTAGAAAATCTGTTCTCTGGTTTTGCTTAGAACAATGTCGGGAAAATCTTCCTGAGCTTTATTCAAGTGCCAGGCATTGCGGGCCAGAAAAACGTCGGCGCCGTCATGGTCGTTGGCAAGACAGGCCTGATTGGCGTCAATGAATTTTTTGAGCTTTTGTTTGTCCGGGCAGTCAATCCAGCGGGCAGTGTAATATTGTGTGGGCTCAAAGGCGACCGGAATATTGAATTCCGAACGGATACGGTCAGCCATTACTTCAAATTGCAGAACGCCGACAACACCGACAATCCATTCGGAACCGACAACGGGTTTGAATACGGAAGCGCCGCCTTCTTCGGCAATTTGCTGCAATGCCGCTCCGAGGTGTTTTGATTTCAGCGGATCCAGTGCCCGGACCGATTTTAAGAGTTCCGGCGCAAAGCTCGGAATACCGGTGAAGTGAAGCTTTTCGCCTTCGGTCATGGTGTCGCCGATGCGCAGCTGACCGTGGTTGGGGATACCGATAATGTCTCCGGCGTAGGCGTCTTCGGCGAGTTCGCGTTCCTGAGCCAGAAACATAACCGGCGTGGGAACTTTTATGCCTTTGCCGGTTCTGACCTGGTTTAAGGTCATGCCGCGTTTGAAATGTCCGGAACAAATGCGCATGAAAGCAATGCGGTCGCGGTGCTTGGGATCCATGTTGGCCTGGATTTTGAAGACAAAGCCGGTGACTTTGTTTTCTTCGGGGCCGACGGTGCGTTCCGCCGCCGGGCGGGGGCGCGGTGACGGAGCAATTTTATGCAGTCCTTCCAGGACTTCGCGAACGCCGAAATTGTTGATTGCGCTGCCAAAAAAGACAGGCGTCTGAACGCCGGCCAGATAAGATTCCAGGTTAAATTCCGGGCAGAGTTCCTTAATCATGGATACGTCTTCCCGCAGTTTGGAAACGGCATGTGCCGGCAGCAGACGGTCAAGTTTTTCGTCGTCGAGCCCTTTGCAGGTTTCAATGGTGGAATTGATTTGGGATTTGTCGCCGTTTTTATTCATCAAAATGAGCTGGTCGTTCAACAGATCGTAACAGCCGAGAAAATCTTTGCCCATACCGATCGGCCAACTGGCGGGCGTGACTTCCAAGGCCAGCGTTTTTTCGATGTCATCCAACAGGCAGAAAGGATCCTGTCCCTCACGGTCCAGCTTGTTGATGAAAGTCAGGATAGGGACGTCGCGCAGGCGGCAGACTTCAAACAGTTTTTTGGTTTGTGCCTCGATACCTTTGGCCGAATCGAGAACCATAACGGCTGAATCCACGGCGGTCAGCACGCGGTAGGTGTCTTCGGAAAAGTCTTCGTGCCCCGGTGTGTCCAGAAGATTGAACGTAATGCCTTCATACTCAAAATTCATTACCGACGAAGCAACGGAAATGCCTCGTTCCTGTTCTACTTTCATCCAGTCGGAGCGGGCATGGCGGTTTTCGCCTCGGGCTTTGACGGCGCCGGCCTGCTGGATGGCGCCTCCGAACAACAGGAGCTTTTCGGTCAGGGTGGTTTTGCCGGCGTCAGGGTGTGATATAATCGCAAAACATTTGCGTATATTGGGAGTCATTGTTTTATTACCTTATTATTTTTGAAAATCTGTGCTGAAAATAGCAGATTGAGAAAAGTTTTCAATAAAATTTTTAACCACCCCGGAGGGTGGTTAAAAATATATCATGTTATGTCTTTTCAGAACGGGCTGCTGACCGGCGGCAGAAGCGGGGTCGGCGCCGGAGAGTTATCCGGTTTCGGAAGCGGTGTCGTTTCCGTTATAGTCGTCTGCGTTTCTATAACTTCTTTGGGTGCGTTTTCGGCCAAGGGTACGACCGGTGCCGACCCCGCGGGCTTTGCAGCAGGCGCCGGCTGTTTGGCTGCAATCTGAGACGCTTCGGCTTTTTTCTCGGCGCGGTTGATGCCCAGATATTTTTCAATGGCTTTCTGCTCTTTTTGTTTTTCTTTGGATGTGATCAGATTCAGATCGTATAAAACTTCCAGTTTGCGGAGATCTTTGGCCGCGCCCATTATGTCTTTGGACGGCGTTTTGTTCCGCATTCTCTGGCGCGGGGTCGGCGGCAGCAGAGCTTCAATAATCAGATTGCGTTCGGCGGAAAACTCGCGGGGCGTGATGGCTCGGGCTTCTACCGCATCTTTCAAAACCGAAATCCGCTCAATAATAAGATCGGGGGAGGGAACCTTGCGGTCAATGCCGTAGGCCGGTGCGGTGTGAGTGAGCGGCAGCAGGGCGCCGACGTTAGCCATGCGGGCGTTTAAAAACTCTTCTTTGGTGACCAGGTCTTTTTCCGCCAGTTCCTTTAAAATCAGAAAACGCGAAATCATATTTTGCTCATTGTCGTCAAACAGCACTTCGACGGCTTTGATTTCTTCTTCGGAACTGGGTTTGTTGTCGGCGGCCAGTTTCTTTTCTCTTAAAAACAGTGCTTCGGCAATGGCCGATTTGCTCTGGCGTTTGGCCGCTTCGTCACTGATGTTGAAAACTTTGGCGCCGTCTTTTTCCTCGATGACCAGTTCGCTCTGTTTGACGTTGATCATACGCAGCCTTTTCTTGGCGATGTCCGACATTTTTTCGGGGTTGCCGGTTTTGGATCCCAGAATGGTCGTTTCGTTGCCGTTGAGGACAATCAAATCTTCATAATACTGGCGGGCGCGGTTGGGACGGCCGATCTGTTCATAGAGCATGCCGCCGACCATCAGGGCCTGAGGCTGTTTGGGATTGAGCTGCAGGGCGTTGACTATGTGTTCTTCGGCTTCGGGAAACTTGCCCTGAGAGTAGGCTACCGTGGCCAGGTTGGCCTCTTCGGCCGCACGGTCGCTGAAAACCCAGATTGACTGCGCGGGCTCGCCGTTGTCCGTCGTTTTGAAAATTCCGCAAGAGCCGAGCAGTCCCGCAGTCGCCGCGGCCAAAAGAAAATTCTTTGTCAGATTTCTTGAAAACACAAGAGTTCTCCCTGTTTTTTTCCTAAAAATAGTTATCTCTGCGGGTATCATATAAAATATTAACTTATATTACAATAATTTTATTGAGTTTGTGAATTTAGTCTTGATTTAAAAATTTTTTTCTATAGTATGCAAGCAAAAGTAAATAAAAGCAAGAAGTTGCGAGCGTGGTGAAATTGGTAGACACGCCAGACTTAGGATCTGGTGCCGTGAGGTTTGAGAGTTCGAGTCTCTCCGCTCGCACCATCTTTTTTTGTGGAGAAGATGGGCAACCCCAAACATTTTGAATAGAGAAAGCTAATGAATGTTACCGAAATAAAATCCGAAGGTTTGAAAAAAGTTTTCAAAGTTACCGTTCCTTCAAGCGAATTTGCCAAACAGGTGGACGCGAAAATCAACAATATTGCCAAAACCGTAAAAATGCCGGGTTTCCGCGCAGGCAAGGCACCGGTGGCCATGATTAAACAGAAGTATCAGGATGCCGTCAAAGGCGAGGCGCTGGAAGATTTGGTTCAGAAGACAACCGACGGCGTCATCAAAGAGCAGAAACTGCGCCCGGTTATGACACCTGACGTTAAAATTACCGCTTTCAAAGACGGTGAAGACATCGAATTTGAAGTATCGGTCGAAAATATGCCGGAAATCAAGTTTGACGGTCTGGATAAAATCAAACTCGAAAAACTGACGGCAGAAGTTCCGGCCGGAGAGGTTGACAAGGCTCTTAACTATTTGGCCGCTTCCCGCAAGGAAACCAGCAAAGTTGAAGAAAACCGCGCTGCCAAACAGGGCGAGACGGTTATGATTGATTTTGTCGGTTCGGTCGACGGCGTCGAATTTCAGGGCGGCAAAGGCGAGAACTATCCTCTTGAACTGGGTTCCGGTTCTTTCATCCCGGGGTTTGAAGATCAGCTGATTGGTAAAAAAGCCGGTGAAAAAGTTGACGTTAAGGTTAAATTCCCGGAAAATTACCATGCCAAAGATCTGGCCGGAAAAGATGCCGTATTTGCCGTTGAAATCAAAGAACTGCGCGAACCGAAAAATGTTGAAATCAATGACGAGTTTGCCAAGTCTTTGGGAGAAGAAAATCTGGATAAGTTGAAAAACGTCATTTCCGAGCGTATCAAAGGCGATTATGAAGCCGCTTCCAAAATGAAGCTGAAGAGAGCTTTGCTGGATGCTTTGGATAAAGAATACAGCTTTGAGGTTCCGCAGTCGCTGGTTGATGCCGAGTATAAATCCATCGTTGACCAGTATGAGCAGGCCAAAAAATATAATCAGCTTGACGAGAGCGAAAAAGCCAAGAGCGAAGACGAACTGATGGCCGAATATAAAGATATTGCCATCCGCCGCGTCAAGCTCGGCCTGTTGTTGTCAGAAATCGGCCAGAACGCGAAAATTACGATTACGGCTGATGATATCAACAAGGCGATTATGAACGAAGCCCGCAAATATCCGGGACAGGAGAAAATGGTTTTTGACTACTATGTTAAAAACAAACAGGCCGTCGAATCTCTGAAAGCTCCGGTTTTTGAAGAAAAAATCGTAGATTATATTCTCGGTCAGGCCAAAGTAAGCGAAAAAGTTGTTTCCATTGAAGAACTTTATGCTTTTGACGAAGACAAAAAAGAAACAAAAAAAACGGCTAAAAAATCT
The DNA here is from genome assembly GCA_944390895.1 of uncultured Alphaproteobacteria bacterium. Classification (GTDB taxonomy): domain Bacteria; phylum Pseudomonadota; class Alphaproteobacteria; order RF32; family CAG-239; genus CAJLXD01. Next base: position 21,535 of record CALXRQ010000018.1, on the reverse strand, counting down.
GCTAAAAAAGAAGAAACAGCCGAAGTAAAAGAAACCAAGGCCAAGAAAGCAACCAAGAAAGCTTCTTAGTTTTTGGGAAAAACAAAACTTAAAGCTCCGCAATGCGGAGCTTTTTTTATATTTTGGAATTTTTATCCGACATATTATTTTGTATAATCCCCGTGTTATTAATTGTTTATAATTTCCGTTTTTATGTTGCCGTCAACAGTTGTTTTTCTATATTGAAACAATTGTTTTAATTGTGACGGCGGCAAAATGAATTTTTTTATTAACAAATTTGATTCTAATAAGTTTCTGTGTTCGTTTATATTTTGGAATTTGGGGATTTTCTTATATATTTTATTTGTTTTCATACATATTTATTTTGATAAAATCGATTTTAATCAGTTTTTGTTTCATATTAAATATTATGAAGCTTTGGATTTGAAGGCATATGCCCCCATATATCGGCAGTTTTTGTTTTATAGTATGTTATATGCTTTCTTAATGATTGTTTTATATGGCATTCTTTGGAAATATTTTAAATCGGAGATTGTTTTTCTTTCTTTATTCTTTTTGATATTCGCAATACTGTTTGTCGGGTTAAAACTTAAAATATTTCAATATGTTGAGAGTTATTATCATAAAAGTGATTTTTATGAAGATAATTATCGAATGTCTGATAACATTTCGTTTTCGGAACGTAAAAATCTGATAGTTCTGTATTTGGAATCTATGGAAAGTATTTATGCCGAAGGCGGGATTTTCGGAGAAAACCTGCTGCCGCAGCTTACGAGCCTGCAAGAAGAAAATATTAAGTTCGGAAGATATCATCAGGTTGCCGGCAGCGGCTGGACGGTTGCGGGGCTGGTTACATCTTCCTGCAGTCTGCCGTTAGTCTTGCCTATTGATTCACAGTCGTACGGACGGAACGGCTTTTTGCCCAATGCATCCTGTTTACAAGATATATTGAAGAAAAACGGATATCATGAATTTTTTGTGAGCAGCGGAGAGACGGGTTTTGCCTATACGGACGTTTTTTTGAAAAGTCATGCCGAGGATATGTTTTTTGCGGATGTTGAGCCAAATGAATTTGTGTGGCAATGGGGAAACAGCGACAAGAATACATATGGGAAAGCCATGGATTTATTGTCCGCAAAGGCCGTGAAAAATCAGCCTTTTTTTATGACGATTATGACTTTGGATATGCATCATCCCGGATATTTGGATGAAAAGTGTTCCGGAAAATTCGGTGATTTCCGGGATGTGGTAAAATGCGCCGATATGATGGCGGCTGATTTTATCCGCTGGTTTCAAAAGCAGGTTTGGGCAAAAGATACCGTTTTATTGGTTGTCGGAGATCATCTGGCGATGAGTAATCCCGTTTATGACCAATATCTGAGAAACAGAGATGAAAATCGAACGATTTTTAATCTGTTTATTAACGGCGGCAAAAAAGCGGATATGAAACGCGATTTCAGCGGCTTGGACATACTGCCGACGTTATTGAAAAGTTTGGGTGCCGACTGGCAGGGCAATAGATTGGGATTGGGAACGGTTTTATTTTCAGAACAAAAAACTTTGCTGGAAATCTACGGGCATGAGGGGCTGAATCGTCAATTAAGCGCGCCGAGTGAGCGCTATAATGCCTTTGTCTGCAAAAATTAGCATTATAAAGTTTATGAATTTTTTTTGTGCACAAGGTTAATAAATTTTGTATTTCCGATATTAATTTTATATTCTTCTTTTTAGGAGAGCAGTATGAAAATCAGTATCAGAAATGTTTTTTTGTTTGCATTTTTATTGCTTGTCGGGGCGATATGCGGCTATAGTCTTATGTATGAAAACAAATGGGATTTTACGAATTATCATTATTATAATGCCTGGGCTTTTTTGAACGGACGGGTCGGTTATGACATTGCTCCTGCTTCCGTAAATACTTATAATAATCCGCTGATAGAAATTCCGTTTTATTATATGGTCAAATATTTAAACGATTATCCCGGCGTCGTTTCCGCTTTGCAGGGAATGTATTTCGGTATTCTTGTTTTTGTGGTTTTTAAAATTGCAGAATTATTTTTTTCGCAGGGGTATCGTTACAGACATCTGCTGACGGTTCTGTCAACGCTGATTGGGGTAACGGGATTTGCTACATTTATGCAGGTTTCAACAACCAGCAATGAAATACAGACGGCCATACTGGTTTTGTGGGCGTTTTATATTTTATTGAAAGTGTTGTCGGTAGGTAAAGGCGAAACCCTGCCGACATTCTTTTTGTCTGGACTTTTGCTCGGTATGGCAGCCGGTTTGAAACTGACGGCCGTTATTTACTGCGCTTCGATTTTTTTAACTCTTTTAATTTTTCGAAAAAAATTGAATCGTCCCGGAATGTTAATTTTTATGTTTTGTTTGGGAGGAACCATCGGATTTTTGTTGATTAACGGTTTTTGGATGTGGAAGTTATGGACGCTTCTGGGAAATCCGGTATTCCCGTTTGCAAACACAATATTCAAATCTGAATATTTTGACGATTTTAACTATTCTGACCGCCGCTTTCTTCCCAAAAATTTGATTGAATATATATTTTATCCTTTTATATGGGCTTTCCATTTTGATCGCAGAGTGGTGGCGGAAACCTATTTTATAGATTTTCGTTTTGCCATGGTATATTTGATTTTACTTTATTATGCCGTGCGCCGGTTTGTCTGTAAAATCAAAGAGCCGGACGGTATCCGTTTTCTGTTTGTTTATATCGTATGCAGCTATGTTATCTGGCTTTTATTTTTTTCTATCCTTCGTTATGCGATTCCGATTGAGGTTTTTTCGGGTGTGATTATTGTCAAGTTTGCATATGATGTTTTTCCTGTGGCTTTTTGGAAAAGAGCTGTAACGATTTCTGTCTGGATTCTACTCTTTTTTATATTGATCAGTATGGCCGCATACAGCGTTCCGTGGGGAACAAGACGAGGAGACGCAAAGGTTATTGATGTGGAAAAGATAGAAGTCACCGAGGATGATGTCATACTTCTTTATAATATGCCTTCGGCGGCGATTGTTTCAACTTTGATTCCGGGAAAGAGCAAAGTCAGAGTAATGGGAACAAAACAGGGTAATGTTATTGTTATGGGCGGAACCGATTTTACCGAACGTAAAAAATTTCGTTTACTAAGGGATGAAGTCCTTAAAAACAGAAAAGGAAGAATAATAGCAATTGTAAGAAAATGGTATAATTCTTTGTATAATGTGGATGTGACAAAAGACCCATATCTTAAAGATTTGCAATGTCGTCCGTTGTTAAATAATCTGGACGATCATCTTAATATTTGTATGTAAGATATTTATAATGAACAGCATAATGCCTTTGTATAAAAGTGTTGCAAAGCTTGTTTCTGCAAGAGTTTTATTTTACACTTCGGGAGTATGGAAAGGATTAAGATATATGAAAAAAAAGAATTTTGTACTGTTGTTTTTTTTTCTTATTGCAGGAGGAACTCTTAGTACATATTTGAAGTATGAGCTGTTGTGGGATTTTGCCAATTATCATTATTATAATCCTTGGGCTTTTTTGAACGGACGTGTTAATTTTGATGTTGCCGTCGCCGGATTAAATGCATTTTTCAATCCTCTTCCAGATGTGCCGTTATATTTGTTGATAAAGTATTTCAATAATTATCCTGATTTTATTTATTTTGTTCAGGGAATGTGGTTTGGGGCGTTGGCATTCACTTATGCCAAAATAATAAGCTTGTTTTTTGATTTTCAGAGGCCTAAGGGAAAAATTTTGTCTGTCATTACGTTTTTGATAGGCATTACGTCTTGGTCTTGCTTTATGCAGATAGGTACTTCTACAAACGAAATACCGCTTGCTTTTTTGGTTTTAACGGGGTTGTATCTTTTGCTAAAGCAATTTTCGGTTTCAATCCAGTCTCTTACGGCTTTGGGCATTTCTGGTTTCGTTCTGGGAATGGCGATGGGATTGAAATTGACTAATGTTACGTATTGCATTGCTTCTGGAATTTCACTGATATTATTTTATAGGAAATTGCAACGACCGTTGGCCGCTTTGTTTTGGTTTTCTTTTTCCGGTGTGGCTGGATTTCTTATTGTAAACGGTTTCTGGATGAAAGAAATGTGGGAGCATTTTCAAAATCCATTCTTTCCGTTTGCCAATGAGATTTTTAAATCTGAATATATGGAACAGCAAAATTTCTCAGATCGTAATTATGTTCCAATTTCAATTTGCGAACTGTTGTTCTTTCCGTTTAAATTTAACCATAGCGAAGGCAGTGCTTTTATTGCAGATTACAGGTTGGCTTTTTCTTGTATAATTTTTGTTGCATATCTTATTTATCTTTTAATTGGAAAGGTCAGAGGAAAAGACATCACCAGAAAAACGGATATGAAGCTGATTTTCTTGATGGTTTGGGTTTTGACTGCATATATTTTTTGGGTTAATGTTTTCACAATTTTAAGATATGCTGTTCCTATTTTTCTGATGCTTTCAATATTTATTGTAAAATCAGGAGCGTTTTGTTTGCCTCGGCGGCAATCGTTGCAGATTGTTTATTTTTCGATAGTTAATATTTTAATTTTTCAATTTGTAATGACGCCTTATTTCAGTCAGCCTTGGGGATATAGAAAAGATATTACTTCAGAAAAAAAAGAAAACAGTTATAATCGTTTTGTTTATGTGGAACATGTTAATATTCCTGAAAATTCTTTAATTTTAATGTATTCAAACAGGACATCTGCAATATTGCCTTATTGGGGACAGGATAAAAAAAGGATTAGAGGAATAAAAATTGCTCAGAGTTTCTATTTGGTAAAGACGGCTCAGGGAGATAAAGATTTTTTTGAGTATAACAAGAAATGGAAAAAATATAAAGAAGATGTTATCAGAGAACACAAAGGACCTAAAATAGCACTAGTTACCTGTCTTTCTCAGTTTTTTTTGAGAGATAAATATTTAGAGGGAATGGTTTGCCGAAAGTTGAGAAACAATATGGCTGAGTGGGTATTATGTGTACCCCCGGAATTTGAAAAATCTGTTTGGAGTGAAGCGTAGATGAAAAAAATATTGCATTTGGTGAATAAAGAGGGTGCTCTTCTTTTTCTTCTTTTGCTGTGCGGCGGTATATTAAGCTGTGGTTTGAAATATGATCTGTTTTGGGATTTTGTCAATTATCATTATTTTAATCCGTGGGCCTTTCTGAACGATCGGATAAACTATGATGTGGGGGCTGCGGGAATGAACGCGTTTTTCAATCCCTTGCCGGATATTCCGCTGTATCTGCTGATTAAATATTTTAACGATTATCCAAACTTTATCTGTTTTGTGCAGGGAATGTGGTTCGGTGCGCTGCTGTTTTTGTTTTTCAAAATTGTATGTCAGGTTGTCGATACGTCGACACGGGTCGGCAGATTGCAGGTGTTTGTGATTTTGCTGGTGGGAGCGACGGGTTGGTCAACATTTATGCAGATAGGCACCTCTACCAATGAGATACAGATATCGGTATTTATTATGGCCGGTTTGTATGTCTTATTAAAAGAGATGTATTCTTCGAAGCAGAACAAATGGCTGTTTTTGCTGTCCGGTCTGCTTTTGGGTATGGCGATGGGACTGAAACTGACGGCGGTGACATATTGCGTATCGTCGGCTCTGGCGGTATTTTTGTATTATCGCAGGCTGGAACGTCCGCTGGAAAAGATATTTTTCTTTGCCGTCGGCGGTATAAGCGGTTTTTTGATTTTTAACGGTTTCTGGATGTATATCCTGTGGGAGCATTTCCAAAATCCGTTCTTTCCGTTTGCCAACGAAATCTTCAAATCTGAATATGCTTCCATTCAGAATATAAGAGATACAAGATTTATTCCGCATACGCTGGGACAATTTATTATGCAGCCGTTTTTATTATTTGCCAGAGGTTTTGAAATTGCTTCGGATGGAGACGGATATGTTAGTGAAAGTCGTGGTTTTATTATTGATTACAGGTTGATCTTGGCATATGTCTTTTTCTTATTGTTTATTTTATATGAAACAGGAAATAGGCTGTTTAGAAAGCGTTTTGCTTTTGATTGGAATACTCCGAGCGGTTTTTTGCTTTTGTTTACATTACTTTCATATTTAATATGGGCTTTGCTTTTTTCGCTTTTCCGTTATATGGTGCCTATTGAGTTGCTTCTAGCACTGTTTGTTGTAAAAATTATTTTTTTATTTATTCCAAGGAGTGATTGGGCAAAAATATTGTATATCTCTTTGGTTAATCTGATTCTCTTTTTATTGATTTCGGTTCCTTTTTTCAGTGAGAGCTGGGGGAGCAGGAAAATGGATAATGTCTCTTATAAAGAAGGGGAAAAAATTAGTGATTATAATGGAGAAAAATTTATTTTTATTGAAGAGGTTGATATTCCTGATGATGCGTTGATTTTGTTTTATGAATATCCGGTTTCGGCAGTCCTTCCTTATTGGTTTGATTTTTTAGAAAAGAAAAATATCCGAGGGCTTTCCGTTTGGCAAAGTATGTATATAACAACGGATAAAGGACGTATTGTGGATTATTATGATTATAATCCCAAATGGCGGGCAATGCGGAGAGAAATTATGGATAAACATCAAGGACCAGTTATTGCCGTTTCAGGAGGAAATACGCAGGATCCGCTGGGAATATTGGAAAAAATGTCTTGTCGGGGAATTCCAAATAATATGTTGCCATTGATTTTGTGTGTGCCGCCAGAATTAGAGCATAAAGTTTGGAAAAATTTTGAACAAAACAGCAAAACTTTCCAAAAAAACATGGAGGAGAAGTAAGATGGCCAAGGAAAATGTTGCGGTGATTATTCCCTGTTATAATGAAGGTATTGCCATTGCCAAAGTGGTTGATGATTTCAAACAGATTATCCCAGAAGCCAAGATTTATGTCTATGACAATAATTCAACCGACAATACGGTGGAAGAGGCCAAAAAGGCCGGAGCCATTGTCCGCCATGAAAGCTATCAGGGCAAAGGAAACGTTATTCGCAGGATGTTTGCCGACATTGACGCTGACGTTTATGTGATGAGCGACGGTGACGAAACCTATGACATTAAGCGGACGCCGGATCTGATTAAAGAACTGCTTGACAACAATCTGGATATGGTGGTCGGTGCGCGCAAGGAGGTCGATTTGGCGGCATATCGGGTCGGCCATCGGTGGGGCAATGTTGTTCTGACGCGTTTGGTGCAGAGCTTTTTCCACCACAAGCTGGTGGATATGCTTTCCGGTTTCAGGGTCTTTTCAAAACGTTTTGTTAAGACGTTTCCGTCTCAGTCCTGGGGATTTGAAATTGAAACGGAACTGACGGTTTATGCTCTGTCTTCAAGAATTCCGATGAAAGAAATTGACACGGATTATTTTGCCCGCCCCGAAGGTTCGGTCAGCAAACTTTCCACTTATAAAGACGGTTTGCGGATTTTGCTGATGATTGTCACCTTGGTCAAAGAAGAGCGGCCGTTGCTGTTTTTCAGCGTGTTTGGACTGGCTTTTATGCTTTTGTCCCTGATTTGCGGTATTCCGGTTATTGAAAACTATTTGCAGACGGGGTTGGTGCCGAGAATGCCGACAACGATACTGGCGACCGGTCTGATGATATGTTCGGTGGTCAGTATGTTGGTTGGTTTTGTTCTGGACAGCGTGGCAAAGAGCCGTAAGGAGGTTCGGCGTATGGCTTATTTGCAATATAATCCGGTTAATGAATGATGGAATATAATGGTTGGGATAATCTTGAAACAATGAAACTGGCAGAAAATTATAATAATTTTCTGATAAATGAGATTGTTTCAAGAATCAGGAAAGAAGACGATGTAATTGTTGATTTCGGTTCCGGCGATGGTTTTTTTGCCCGTCAGACCGGGCGTCTGTCCGGTAAAAGAATCTTTTGTATCGAACCGGCTGCAAATATGAAAAAATATTATGCCCCGGAGCAGAATGTGCTGGACAGTCTTGAAATGCTGCCGGATGGTTCGGTCGATTTTATTTATTCCTTAAATGTGTTGGAGCATATTGAAAACGACACAGCCATAGCCGAACTGTTTTACAAGAAAATGAAACCGGGAGGAATTTTATATTTGTATCTTTCCGCATTGTCGTGTCTGTACAGTTCAATGGATAAGAAGGTCGGCCATTACCGCAGGTATTCAAAAGAAAGTCTGAAACATTTGCTGAAAGAGGAAAAATGGAATGTTTCAGAACTTAGATATGCTGATTTTCTGGGCTTTTTTGCAACATTGGCTTTTAAAGTCTTTGGCAATAAGAACGGAAATATTTCCCAAGGTTCTTTAAAGTTTTATGACCGGTTTATTTTTCCTTTCAGTCATGCGGCGGATAAACTTACCGGAGGAAAAGTGGTCGGCAAAAATATTGCGGTCACGGCAACCAGAAAGTAGAAAAAATGGAAAGGAATTTTTTTGTTCAAATGCGGACGTTGGCCGTTTTTCTTGTCTGCGGCGGATTGCTGAGCGTTTTGCTGAAATATGAAATGCTGTGGGATTTTGCCAATTATCATTATTTTAATCCCTGGGCGCTGCTGAACGGACGGATTAATGAAGACGCCGCCGTGGCGGGGCTGAATGCTTTTTTTAATCCGTTGATTGATGTTCCGTTGTATCTGCTGATTACGTATTTTAACGATTATCCGAATTTTATTTATTTTATGCAGGGGCTGTGGTTTGGAGCATTGGCTTACGTCTATTATAAGATTGCGAGCCTGTTTTTTGCCGGCAGCGGTCGGAAGGAACGTTGGGGTGTTATTTGGTCTCTGGCGGCGGGGCTCAGCGGTTATGCCGTATTTTTTCAAATCGGCACTTCGACCAACGAGATTCCTTCGGCATTCTGGGTCTTGCTCAGTCTGTGGCTGTTGCTGCGTGAGATTTTTGAAAATAAACGGTATCGGAACAAGATTTTTTTCTGTGCGGGATTGGTTGCGGGGTTGGCTGCCGGTTTGAAGTTTACGGGCGGAATTTACGGAATGTCAATCGGTGTCGCGTTGGTGGTTTGCAAAGGATATTTGCGTCTGTCATGGCGCAATATCATGGTTTTTGCCGGCGGTTGCGTTGGCGGTTTTGTGTTGGCGGACGGTTATTGGATGTGGATTTTGCAGCGGGAATTCGGCAATCCGTTCTTTCCGTTTTTTAACGCTTATTTTCGGTCACCGTATTTGGAGGCGGTTAATTATCGTGGCGCGCAGTTTATTCCGACCGAGTTTTGGAGGCTGGTTTTGCTGCCTTTTTACTGGGTTGCGGATTGGTACCGCAAGGAAGGCGGCGTGGTGGTTATTGACTGGCGGCTGGCCTTGGCTTATGTCTGCCTGTTGTTTTGGGGAGGTAAATATCTTTGGGCTAAGATTCAAGATAAGGCGCTTCCTTTCAGAAAACAAAGCGTTTTTCTCGGCGTGTTTGCGGTGAGCGCGTATGTTTTGTGGTTGAACGTATATTCTATCGTACGTTACATGATTCCGATTGAAATGCTGGCGTCGCTTTTGATTGTGGGAACGCTTTTGGCTTTGATGCCGGAAGAAAAATCGGCGCGGGATATTTATCTGCTGCCGGTCAGCGCCGTTGCGGCGATTTTGCTGCTGACGCCGTTGTATTCTCAAATATGGGGTTGCCGCAATTGCGAAATAGACGGCAAAAATTTTGAGAAGTTTGTTGAAGTTAAAGGTGTAAATGTTCCCGACAACGCGCTGTTAATGTTTTATAATTTCCCGACTTCGGCGTTGCTGCCTTATTTCAGCCGCACGGCAAAAAATCTGCAGGGCGTTAACGTTTTGCAGCAGAATTATCGTTATACGTCGATGGACAGTGATTATTTTAACGACAATCCGCGCTGGAAAAAGCTTAAAAAAGATATTCTGGCACGGGATTATGCCGCCAGAATAGCGTTTATTGCCGCAGAACCCGGCAGCCTGCTGCAAATAGACAAAGCCCGGGATCCGGTTTTGAAAGATATGGACTGCCGACGGCTTGAGACCAATATTTATCCCTATTACGAAATATGCGTTTCTCCGGATATGAAAGAAAAAATTTTTTCCGAGAAATAAATTTTCGCTTCAATGCGTTAATTTCTTTACTATTTATTGATGATATTGTTATATTGTCAAATAAATATTCAGATTTAACTTGAAGGAAAACGCAATGATTGAGAGAAGTTCTTTAGAGGTATATGACAATACTCTGGTTCCGATGGTTATTGAGCAGACGTCCAAAGGCGAGCGCTCGTTCGACATCTATTCCAGATTGTTGAAAGAAAGAATTATTTTTCTGACGGGAGAAGTCAATGACGAGGTTTCCTCGCTGATTTGCGCCCAGCTTTTGTTCTTGGAGTCAGAAAATCCGAAAAAGGACATTTTCCTTTACATCAATTCTCCGGGCGGCGTCGTTACTTCCGGCATGGCAATGTATGACACCATGCAGTATATCAGCTGCGACGTGAACACCATGTGCATCGGGCAGGCCTGTTCAATGGGGTCTCTTCTGCTGGCCGGCGGTGCTAAAGACAAACGTTTTTCCCTGCCTAATTCTCAGATTATGATCCACCAGCCGTCCGGCGGTGCCAAAGGGCAGGCTACGGATATTGAAATTCAAGCCAATCTGATTTTGAATATGCGCAAACGTCTGAATCAAATTTATGTCAAACATACTGGGCAAAAGCTCAGCGTTATTGAAAAAGCCATGGATCGCGATAATTTTATGACGCCGGACGAGGCTAAAAAGTTCGGGCTGATTGACCATATTGTTACCAACCGTTCAGAGATGATGAAATAGGGTGAAGAAAATGACAGAGAATTCCGACAACGGAGAAGTTTTATATTGTTCTTTCTGCGGCAAGAGCCAGGCCGAGGTTAAGAAACTGGTTGCGGGGCGGGGCGTTTATATCTGTGACGAGTGTATCGAAGTCTGCATAAACATTGTTGCGGATGAAATGGCCGAAGAAGCGAAAAAACACGGCGGCATAGATTCAGAAAATTTACCGACACCGTCTAAAATCAAAGAGTTTCTTGATCAGTATGTTATTGGTCAGGAACATGCCAAGCGCGTGCTTTCGGTGGCAGTTTACAACCACTATAAGCGTCTGAACAGCATTGATTCAAAGTCTGACGTGGACATATCCAAGTCCAATGTGATTTTGATCGGTTCGACAGGTTCCGGCAAAACGCTGCTGGCGCAGACACTGGCTAAAATTCTTGATGTGCCTTTTGCCATTGCCGACGCTACGACGCTGACCGAAGCCGGTTATGTCGGTGAAGATGTGGAGAACATTATTCTGAAATTGGTGCAGGCTGCCAATTATGATATTGAAAAAGCTCAGCGCGGCATTGTTTATATTGATGAAATTGACAAGATTACGCGCAAGACAGACGGCCCATCGATTACGCGCGATGTTTCGGGCGAGGGTGTTCAGCAGGCGCTGTTGAAAATCATTGAAGGCACGGTTGCCAATGTACCGCCGCAGGGCGGGCGCAAACATCCGCAGCAGGAATTTCTGCACGTTGATACCACCAATATTCTGTTTATCTGCGGCGGTGCTTTTTCGGGACTGGAAAAAATCGTCGGCCGGCGCGGCAAGGAATCTTCCATCGGTTTCGGTGCGGAAGTCAGAGGTCCCGACGAACGTCGCATCGGCGAAATTATTCAGGAGGTTGAGCCTGAAGATTTGCTGAAATACGGTTTGATTCCGGAATTTGTCGGACGTCTGCCGGTTATCGCGACTTTGGAAGATTTGGATGAAGACGCGTTGGTAAAGGTTTTGACCGAGCCGAAGAACGCTTTGGTACGCCAGTATGCCACCTTGTTTGAGATGGAGCATGTCAAACTGACGTTTACCGACGATGCGCTGCGGGCCATTGCCAAAAAGGCCATTGAACGCAAGACCGGTGCCCGCGGTCTGCGCGCAATTATGGAAGAAAACCTGCTGGAACTGATGTATGATATTCCGGACAAGAAAGACGTGGCAGAAATCGTTATCGACGAGAAGGTTATCAATGATAAAAAAGAGCCTAAGTTTATCAAAAAGAAAAATACTGAAAGCGACAAAAAGTCGGCATAGATAAGAAAGGGACAAAACCGCAGTCCGAGGGCTGCGGTTTTGTTGTGAATGAAATGTTGAAGAGCATTGATATAAAAAAAGAGGAAAGGGAACTTTTCGGTGCGTTTGAGCACTGTCTGGCCAGGGTCAGCGACAATTCTTTTTTGGAATTGTTTGCGCATGAAAAAATAAAACATTCAATGCAGGTGGTCGGCGCCGGGAACTATATTTTGAAAAACGAGAAGATTTTTCAAGACCGAAGCGAAGAATATCTCAAGCTTGGAAAACTGGTAAATTTGTTTCATGACATCGGGCGTTTCAGAGAGATTGAATGTATGTATGAAGACGCTTCCCGCAGCTATAACCATGGTTTTTTCAGCTATGAAATGCTGAAGGAACGAGGATATTCCGATCCGCGTCTGCTGCTGCCGGTCAAACAGCACGGAAATCTGGCCGACGCTTTAGAAAAAGACGTCGAATTTCAGAAGATCGGCGATGCCGGGATAAAAAAAGAAGTTGAAGAATTATACGGTCTGGTTAAAGATGCCGATAAGATTGCGAATCTTTATATTGCCAAAGCGGATCGGCGCATTTTCAAGGATTTGTTTTTTGACGGGTTGACGGAAGAAAACAAGCATGCGCCGGTGTCTGCAAAAGTTTTGGAAGCCATGGAGAACAAATGTCTGGTTAAGAGCGGGGACTGCGTTTCTTTTTCCGACAGGCTGCTGCAAATATTGTGCTTTGTTTTTGAAATATATTACAAACCGTCGCTGACATTTGTTTTTAAACACGGTTTGCTGGAGAATATTGCGGCAGTGATGCGGATTTATAATCCAGATCAGTCGTTGCAGAATTATATTGAACAAAAGATTTTTGCCCATGTGCGCAGCCGCTACGAGGCCATGTGAGAGGCTAAGCTTACAGTTTGTTTATCATTGATCTGGAGAGCTTGATAATCTCTTCAAAATTGTCTTCGGGAGAAACTTTATTTTTGCGGAGATGACCGCATTTTTTACATTTTTGCAACAGAATGTATTCGCCGTTTTTTAATTCAACGCCGACTGGCTCCATCAGTCCGCCGCAGTCTGCCGCACGGTCGCCGGGGTTAACGTCGACGTGTTTGCTCCACAGACAGTTCGGGCAGTGGTTGGTATAGCCGTTGCCGTGTACTTCCGTGCCGCAATGTTCGCAAATGAAATCTTCAATCCGCCGGTTAAATTTTTTCATATTCTTCTCCGTCCGAAAATAGTATAAAAGATATTCCGCTCAGGCAAGCCTTTACTTTGTCTCGTTTCTATTATATTTTTATGCCGAGGGCAAGGAATAATGATAGAAGAGAACGTATTTAAAAAAACGAAAATTGATTTTGCTAAACTTGAATCTTATGGTTTCAGTAAAATAAATAATGTCTTTGTTTTGGAACGATTTTTTATGGGCGGCGCTTTTAAGGCGATTATAAAAATAAGTCCACGGTCGGAAATTGTCGGAAAAGTTTGGGATACGGAATGTGATGAAGAATACCTTTTGCTGCACGTTGAAAGTGAAAATACCGGTTTTGTCTTAAAAGTCAGAAACGAGTATGTCAGAATTTTGCAAGACATACGGGAACATTGTTGTCTGAACAATTATTTCATATATCCGCAGGCTAATCGTCTTGCGGATAAAATGCTTGAGATATACGGAGGAAAAATAGATTTTCCCTGGGAGAAATATGAAGGTTACGGGGTTTTCCGCAATCAGAAAAATAACAAGTGGTATGCTTTGATTATAAACATTAATCAAATGAAACTGAATAAGGAATTGCCGCCGAAAGAAATTGAGGTCATTAACGTTAAGCTTAATACTCATAATGTTGAAAAGCTTTTGATGCGGAAAGGATTTTATCCCGCTTATCATATGAACAAGAAGAATTGGGTTACGATTGTTCTGGACGAAACCGTTGATGACGGATTGCTTCTGGAATTGATAGGGGAAAGCCATATTTTGAGTGAAAAATGATGAAACTCTCATTGGCCGCTGTCTGTTTAGATAGCCGGGCTCCGGCTCTAGCTTAGTAAGTTCGTGCGAAGCACTCACTAACTGCGCGTCGGTCACTTGTTTTGTAAATCGCGCTTTGCTTGCTTATGCGTCGCGCGCTTGATAACAAAACTGCGCCTCTTGCGGTAAAAACAACCGGAGCAGCGGTTGTTTTTATCCTCGAGCCTGATATCGAACAGCCTGTTCGAACCAGTATCCAAAAGCATAAAAAAAACACCATCTTTTAAGATGGTGTTTTTTTTATGGCTCCGGCTGCCTGATTCGAACAGGCGACCAATCGGTTAACAGCCGATTGCTCTACCGCTGAGCTAAGCCGGAATAAAACGGTATGTTTTTTGGAGGCCGGTACCGGAATTGAACCGATGTACAAGGATTTGCAGTCCTCTGCATGAGCCACTCTGCCAACCGGCCAATCGGGATACCTCGTTTGAGTTCCTCATTCATTCAACGAGGTCTATATATACAGATTTTTTTATCATCGTCAATATCTTTTTTTAATTATTTTGCACTTTTTTGTGAATTGTTTTTAAATTGGGTGTAACCGCAGAGCCAGGTTGCATTTGACGTCCGATGTTTTATGATAAGGAGAATTTTAACTGGAGATTATCAGATGGATAAAATAGCAATAGGGGCCGACCACGGCGGATTTGAACTGAAAGAAAAGCTTATCAATCATTATAAGGCACAGGGAATTGTTTTGGTGGATGAAGGAACCTATTCCGAAGAATCATGCGATTATCCAGACATTGCCGACAAAATGGCCGCAGACATTCTGAGCGGAAACGTTGACTGGGGAATCCTGATTTGCGGCACCGGAATCGGAATTTCCATTGCGGCCAACCGCCATAAAGGAATCCGCGCGGCGTTGCTTTATGATGAGTTTTCGGCGGAAATGGCTCATGCGCATAACAATGCGAACGTTATTGTGTTTGGCGGCAGAACGATGAAGTTTGAAGACGTGGTCAGAAGAATCGATGTTTTCATGAAAACCAAATATGAAGGCGGCCGCCATCAGCGCCGTTTGGATAAACTGGACAGATAAGGAGCAGCACATGGATTTTGAAGGTGATTTGAAAACGGAAGACAAAGAGATTTTTGATGTAATACAGTCGGAGCTTGACCGCCAGCAGAATCAAATAGAGCTTATTGCTTCCGAAAATATTGTTTCCAAGGCCGTGCTGGAAGCTCAGGGTTCCATTTTGACCAACAAATATGCGGAAGGATATTCGGCCCGGCGTTATTACGGCGGCTGCGAGTTTATTGATATGGTTGAGAATCTGGCCGTCGAGCGGGCTAAGAAACTGTTCGGCGCCGAGTTTGTCAATGTTCAGCCGCATTCGGGTTCGCAGGCCAATACGGCGGTTTATGTCGCGCTTTTGCAGCCGCATGATACGATTATGGGAATGTCTTTGGATGCGGGCGGGCATTTGACGCACGGTTCCAAGGTTTCAATTTCCGGCAAATGGCTGAATGCGGTGCAGTACGGCGTCCGCAGAGAGGATGCGATCATTGATTATGACGAGGTGGAGCGTCTGGCGGTTGCGAACAAGCCCAAACTGATTATTGCCGGCGGTTCGGCTTATCCGCGGCAAATCGATTTTTCCCGTTTTCGGTCAATTTGTGACAAGGTCGGTGCTTATCTGATGGTGGATATGGCGCATTTTGCCGGTCTGGTTGCGGGCGGCGTGCATCCGAATCCTTTGCAGTGGGCCGATGTGGTTACGACCACGACGCATAAGACCCTGCGCGGGCCGCGCGGCGGTATGATTCTGACCAATAATGCAGAGATTGCCAAGAAAATTGATTCGGCCATTTTTCCGGGAACGCAGGGCGGTCCGTTGATGCACGTGATTGCGGCCAAAGCCGTTTGCTTTAAGGAAGATTTGTCCGACGAATTTAAATCTTATGCCGCTCAGGTGGTTAAAAACGCCAAGGTTATGGGCGAGGTTTTGAAGGCGAGGGGACTGGATCTGGTTTCCGGCGGAACGGATACGCATCTGCTGCTGGTGGATCTGAGACCCAAGGGGCTTAAAGGAAATGCCGTTGCCGAAGCTTTGGAAGAGGCGCACATGACCTGCAATAAGAATGCTATTCCGTTTGATCCGGAAAAACCGAAAATCACTTCGGGAATCCGCCTCGGTACGCCGGCCGGAACGACTCGCGGCTTTAAGGAAAAGGAATTTGAACAGGTGGCCAATTGGATTGCCGATGTTATGGACTCTCTGGCAGAGGGAACATCTGACAAAGTTATTCCCGAGATCAGGGAAAAAGTTATTGCTTTGTGCAAGCGTTTCCCGATTTATGAATAACGGTGTCCGGTTGATTTTATGAGCCCGGTTTTTGGCCGGGCTTTATTTTGGGACAGAAGAAGACAAATGTTTCAGCGAATCATATGTTCGCCGATTTCTCTTCTGACGGCATTGCTGTTGTCATTTTGTCTTATTCTTTGCAGCGTTTGATTGTAGGTTTCTTCTTTGCTGTACATGTCGTGAATAATGTCAGGGCTGTTCAGGTTCGGAATGAAGCCCGGGGTTTCAAACAGGCAGTATCGCTGATAGGCGCTGAGGGCAATGTCCGGTTCGGCGTTGTTTTTGTTTTCTTTATACGTCTCTCGGCAACGGCGTTCAAAATCGGGATAAATGTGTTCAAAATTCTGCAATACGGCGTTGTGAAGATTGTTAAATTCTTCGGTGTCATAACTGATTGAGGAGCCGCTTTTTTCAAGAGAATTCATCTCGGACAGACTTTGTGCTATTGCAGGATAGGTTTCGGCGGCATTGTCATTGCCGTTTACGCGGCTGCGAATCAGTTCAAAGGCAATTTCCTGAGATTTTTGCACCAAGGCTATTTTCTGATAATCTGAGTAACGGAGCCGATTTAGAGCGGGATTAATGCCGAGTGAGGTTTCGCCGATGCGGTTTAACGGCATTGTCTGCGGTGTGTCTTCGATAAAACCGAGAGATGGCGGGCGGTGCCGGAAATATCCTCCGTTGCCGAGATTGATGTTTAATTTGTCTGCCAGCTCTTTGTATTCGCTTATAAAGTCTGTTTTGGAAGTTATGGGTCGGTCTTTTCTGGCGGCTTTAATGCCGGCAATTTTTTGTTTCAGTTTTTGTTTATGCTGATCGCCGGCCTTTTCACGCAGTTCAAGGTCTTTCAGCGAATAATTGGTCATCTGCCAATCGGAAATGGCGCTGCCGGCAATCATTTTTTTCTCCGTTATATTTTACAGTATAGCACATAGAGTCTATTTTGTCTAATATTCTATGCCGTTCCGGTTAAATTTTGGTTACGGCGGCGGAGGAAAAGGGTGTTTTTTTGCAATCTGGATATGAAAAAAAAGAGATGAAATTTTTTATATCCGATATATAATGTTGCCAGATTTGAATATAAAGGTGATATATATGCTTAAACTGAATGCCAAAAAAATTGCCGAGATTGTCAATTCGGCTTCCAACGTGATTGACGCCGAGATTGAAAACGTTTCTTCCGACAGCCGTGACATCCGCCGCGGCGATTTGTTTATTGCCATTAAAGGCGAGAAGTTTGACGGCCATGACTTTGTGCCGGAGGTTATTAAGAACGGCGCGGTGGCCGCAGTTGTCGAAAAACTGGTTCCCGATGTGCCGGCCATTCGTCAGATTGTGGTGTCGGATGCGCTGGATGCTTACGGCAAAATCGGCGCATATGTCCGTTCGCAGTTTAAGGGAACGGTTATCGGACTGACCGGCAGTGCCGGTAAGACGACAACCAAGGAAGAGATAAAGTTTATCCTTTCCAAATTTGCACCGGTTTATGCCACTTCGGGCAATTTCAACAATAATGTGGGTGTGCCCAGAACGCTCTGCAATCTGGATATGAACGCCCGATATGCGGTCATCGAAATGGGCATGAGTGCCAAAGGTGAGATTTCGCAGCTGGTCGGCTGGGTCAGGCCCGATATTGCCATCGTGACCAACGTTTATCCGATGCATATTGAATTTTTTCCTGATTTTGAAAGTATTGCAGAAGCCAAAGCCGAAATCTTTGAGGGGCTGAAGTATGGCGGAACCGCCGTTATCAATGCGGATACGAATTTTGCGGAGATATTGGAAAAACGGGCGCTGGAGCATGGTGCCAGAGTGGTCGAGTTTGGTAAAAACGTTCACCCCGATGTTCAGCTTGAGCTTTCTCAGGAGGGCGAACATCATTTGTATAATGCCTGGTGCGCGTTGAGCGTGGCCGAGGTTTTGGGACTGGATGTTCAGAAGGCGGCTTCGTATTTGAAAGACTTCGGCGCGTTGGACGGTCGCGGCAAACAGTGGAAGCTTAAATTTGTCAAGGGAGCTTATACGCTGATAGACGACAGCTATTCGGGACAACCGGAAGCGATGAAACTGGCGGTCAGATCTTTGGGGAAAATGAAAACATCCGGCCGCAAAATAGCCGTTTTGGGCAAGATGGCCGAATTGGGCGAAACTTCGGTTCAGCAGCATATTGAAGTCGGCAAGGTTGTTGCGCAGTCGGGAATTGACATTGTTGTCGGCGTCTGTCCCGAGATGAAAGATATGCTGGCACAGCTTCCGGACGAAATGGAGCGGCATTATTTTGAAAATAAAGACGGTCTGGTTGAATTTCTGCTAAATAATTTGTTGCAAAATGACGATATAGTCCTTATAAAAGGAGCCAGATATTCTTCAAAATTATATACGGTTGCCGAAGCTTTGATTAAACAGGGAAAGGAATAGGCTGATGAAATGTCCTTTTTGCGGCAGTGACGATACCGTCGTGAAAGATTCTCGTACGGCAGACGACAATACGGCAATCCGGCGGCGTCGCGAGTGTCCCGAGTGCGGATCGCGCTTTACGACTTTTGAGCGCGTGCAGCTCAGGGAACTGACCGTGGTGAAAAAAAACGGCGAGAAGACGATGTTTGACCGCGACAAGCTGGCCAGATCCATTCAGATTGCCGTGAGAAAACGTCCTGTGAACCCGGAGCGGGTGGAAAAAATCGTTAATTCCATTCAGCGTCGGCTGGAGAGTTCCGGCGAAGCGGAGATACCTTCGGCGGTTATCGGGCAATATGTCATGGATGCGCTTTCGACGCTGGATCATATTGCGTATATCCGTTTTGCTTCGGTTTACAAAGATTTTCGCGAAGTGAAAGATTTTGAAGATTTTGTTGACACAATAGACAGGTTCGCCAAACCTAAACAGTCGGAAGACGAAGAATAAAGGATTTAGAAAATGGGAAAATTTGTTTCGGAAAAGATTAAGATGAAATCCGGCGCCCGTCTGGCCGCCGTGCAGGCGACTTATATGATAGAATATGGACAGCTTTCGGTTGACGAGGTTATCAAGGACTTTATCAACGGCGAGGTCGGACGTTACGTGATTGAGGACGAAGGAAATGACCGCGAGGAACTGGTTGAAATTTCGGAAATGGATACCAACTATTTTGCAACGCTGACCCGCGGCGTGCATGAGAAAAAGGAATATATGGAAAAATCTCTGGCACACTATCTGAAAGAAGGCTGGTCTTTTGAACGTTTTGACGGAACCCTGCGCGCGTTGCTTTTGTGCGCAACTTATGAATTAATCAATACGTTAGACGTTGATGCTAAAGTAATAATTCAAGAATATGTCGATTTGGCCTATGCTTTCTTTTCCAAAAAAGAACCCAAGATGGTGAATGCGCTGTTGGATCAGATTGCAAAAGAAGTAAGGTAGTAACTTGTATAACGGGCAACTAATACAGATTTTGCGGATATTTTGCTCGGTCATGTACCTCTTTGTACACTCCTTTGCAAAATTCCTGAAATCTTATTATTTGCCTCGTTCTCCAAATTCCTATATTCTTTATTTCTGAAGAAAAAAATTGGAAGAGAAAAAAATGGCAGTATTAAAAGTATATGAATATCCGCATCCGATTTTGAAGAAGAAAGCCACGGAAGTTGAAGCCGTTGACGATGAACTGCGCAAATTTCTGGACGATATGCTGGAGACTATGTATCATGCCGTGGGCGTGGGTTTGGCCGCGCCGCAGGTCGGCGTTTCCAAACGTATTGTGGTGATAGACATTTCGCATGATGACGAAGATAAGATGGATCCGCTGTATATGGTTAATCCGAAAATTGTCTGGAAGTCCGAGGAAAAGGTCTGCGGCGAGGAGGGATGTCTTTCGGTGCCGGAGCAAAAAGCGGAAGTGGAACGTTTTGCCGCGGTTAAGGTTGAATATCTGGATTATCACGGCAACAAGCAGATCCTGGAGGCTGAAGACTTTCTGGCGATAGCGGTTCAGCATGAACTTGATCATCTGGACGGGATTTTATATATTGACCGTATCAGCCGTCTGAAACGCCAGATGCTGCTGAAAAAACTTCAGAAACTGCGTGAAGAAAAACACGAACGGGCCTAGTCCTGCTGAAAACATCTGAGAGGTTTTTATGAAAGTCGTATTTATGGGAACGCCAGATTTTGCGGTTCCGGTTCTGGAAAGTCTGGTTAAAGAGCATGAAGTGGTTTGCGTTTATACTCGGGCGCCCAAAGAAGCCGGACGCGGCCACAAGGAGACCAAGACGCCGGTTCATCTTAAGGCCGAAGCGCTTGGAATCGAGGTGCGCACGCCCAAAACGCTGCGGAATGAAGACGAGCAGAAAAAGCTTAAGGCTCTGAATGCCGATGCGGCGGTGGTTGCCGCTTATGGTTTGATTTTACCCAAAGCTGTTTTAGAGGCTTTTCCCAAAGGCTGTTTCAATACGCATGCGTCCCTGCTGCCGCGGTGGCGGGGAGCGGCGCCGATACAACGCGCCATTGAAGCGGGGGACGAAAAGTCCGGTGTAACCATTATGCAAATGGACGAAGGGCTTGACACGGGCGATATGCTGCTCAAGGGTGAAACGCCCATAACGCCGGAAACGACCGGCGGAATGCTGCATGACGCCTTATCGGAACTCGGCGCGCGGCTGATGGCGGAAACTTTGCGTAGCCTTGGGCAAATTAAACCCGAAAAACAGCCCGAAGACGGCGCCTGCTATGCGGCAAAGCTTGAAAAAGAAGAATCTCATTTGGACTTTACTCGGCCGGCGTCTGAACTTGAGCGTAAAATCAGGGCCTTTAATCCGTTTCCGGGCACTTATTTTGAATATAAGGGCGAGCGTTTTAAGGTCTGGGAGGCGGAGGCGCTTGACGCTGTGCACGGTTATGCCCCGGCGACGGTTATTCCCAACGACTGCGGTTTGATTATTGCCTGCGGCGAAGGAATGCTGCTGATTACAAAAATCCAGCGGCAGGGAAAGAAGCCGATGGCAACCGAAGAGCTGCTACGCGGTTTTGATTTTGAAGCGGACACTATGGTTGCCTGATTGTTCGGGCAAGATGAAAAAAGCCTCTCTTTTGAGAGGCTTTTGTTTTAGTGCCTTACAGACTACCCCCATTTTAATGGGGGTTGAATGCTCACGACGACGATGCTATAAGAAGGT
>CALXRQ010000017.1 GCA_944390895.1 uncultured Alphaproteobacteria bacterium | reverse complement strand
GTTATTAACAGTTATGAAGATGAATATTTTTCTCCTAATAGCGCAAAGCTTATGGTAAAAAAGGATTTAAAAAAATCTTACGATGATGTTATGGAAAAAATCAAATTATCTCAACATTCTTTGGAAGAAGCTCTTAGTGAATATT
This sequence comes from uncultured Alphaproteobacteria bacterium, assembly GCA_944390895.1. Taxonomy (GTDB): domain Bacteria; phylum Pseudomonadota; class Alphaproteobacteria; order RF32; family CAG-239; genus CAJLXD01. The sequence goes on along the minus strand of CALXRQ010000017.1, from coordinate 38,732 downwards.
TTAATAGTAAAGAAGTTGATTTTACAAAAGAGATTACTTCCCTTTATGGAAAGAGTTCTATTGATTTTTTGGAAACTTTACTTTTAAATATTGAAAATGATTTATTTACGCAAGATGAAATTCATTTGAATTTTAAAGAGATTCCGTACGCAGTTCTTTTTGATGAGAATATAAAAAAATTCTGTGCAGATTCTAAAAATATAGAAAAGATAGAAGATTATAGCAAATGTTATGATGAATTATTGGCAGCTTCTCCTATTTTTAAAAGGGGAGTTTTTAGTCAGTATAATGCAGATGCCACAATTGCCAATCTTAATGAAAATAGATTTTTTGAGGCGGAACACGAGGTAATCTTAAATGGAATAGACGAACCAATATCCTCTGTTCAGGAATTGCAAGAGATCGTTCAGAAAGAGAGAAATAAGATATTTAAAGATGAAAAGTTACATAAAAAATTTGATAAAATAGATAATGAATTAAACAAACGAGCATTGTTTAAATTTAGAGGAATTATTGAAGCACATCCTGAAATTATACCATTATTAAAAGATTTTGAAGGTTTTAGAAAAAAAGTATTGGGTACCGCATTGCTATCTTGTAAAGAACTTGTATTATCTGTTGTTAATGAATATAAAAAATCACAAGCATTGATTGTACAAATCAAGGAACAAGCTAAAAGCACCCGTTCACAATGGGATAATGTCTTAGATATTTTTAAATCAAGATTTACTGTTCCTTTTAATATAGATGTGCCTAATATGGAAGATGTTGTTTTAAACAATGAACTTCCTGAGTTTAAATTTGAATATAGAGATTTAGAAACAGATGAAAGAGTTCCAATAGCTAGAAAAAATCTAGAAAAAATTTTAAGTCAGGGAGAAAAACGAGCATTATATTTGTTAAATATTATAAATGATTTAGAGGCGATAAAACAACAGAATAAATCAGTTTTAATTATAACCGATGATATTGCAGAATCGTTTGATTATAAGAATAAATATGCTATTTTAGAATATATACAAGATTTAGCATCTGATCCAAATTTGAATTTTATAATTTTAACTCATAATTTCGACTTTTTTAGAACATGTTCAGCTAGAATGAAAGAAATGATAATTCCTAGGATGGTTTCTAGAGAAAAAGGAACTTTGAAAATAGAAAATCCCCGTTATGTTTTTAAGAATCCTTTTTCTGAAATTAAGAAAGGAATTTATAAAAATGCTGATAATGATATTATTACAGCAATACCTTTTATAAGAAATATAATAGAATATTCCAATAGTATGGAGGATGAAAATTATATAAAATTAACATCACTATTGCATATAAAAAAAGATACTTTCGATATTACAATTAAAGATTTGGAAGGTATATTTGAAAAATCTGTAACATTTAGCGAAAAATTAAATATCTCAAGTGGACGAGAGAATGAAAAAGTTTATGATTTAATTATAAAAACAGCTAAAAATATTGTAAAATCAGGAGAATCTTCCATTGATTTAGATGGAAAAATTATATTATCAATGGCTATTCGTTTATTAGCTGAACGTTTTATGATAAATGAGATTTCTGTAGTTGACAAATCAGGAAATATTTTGGAAGAAATATACAAACAAAATAATCAAACAGGAAAATTATTAGGACAATATAAGAAATTATGTCCTGATCAACATGATAATATTTTGCTAATGAACAAAGTATCATTAATGTCATCAGAAAATATTCATATAAACTCATTTATGTTTGAACCAATCATTGATATGTCAATAAAATCTCTTGTAGATTTATTTGGTAGAGTTTCTATTATTGCTTAATATTAGTTGAGGTGATTCAAGGAATAAAAATGGCATATTTTGCAAAAGAAATACATTTTCCTGCATTGGGGTTAACAATATATCCAAAGATTGAAACCACAATAACGCATACACAATCTATTTTTGAATTTTATGATGCTAAATCCTTTTATTACGGTGTTATAAAAGAAAACTTAAAAGATTTTTATCAAGATTCTGGAAATGCAAGAAAAGCGATTAATGCGTGCATTACATTATATCATTTAGCAGACTGGTATTGGGTTAATGATAAAAACAAAAGAGAAAAACAAAAAGAAATTCCTCACAGTTTAGCTTTGTCAGATATTGCTAATGGTTCTAAGCATTTCAACCCTCAAAAATGTTATCAGTCTGGAAAAGTTGAAGGAACTGATATCCCCAAAGCTCTTACGCTTAATAGTGATAATGAAATTATTAAGGTTGAAGATATGTTAAAAGAAATTGAAAAATTTTGGGATAATAAATTTTTATAAAGTAAAATTATTCGTAAATCGTGAGTTAAGCATCACCAATGAAAAATATTCTCCCTTTATGGGAGTTTTTTTATATATACAAAATAAATTGTTTATTGTTTTCGTTGATAAATTCTCGAATCAGGTATTTTTGCTGGGGATGAAAATAGTAATGACAAACATATCTGTTGATTATGGCAATAGTATTTTATCTGTTAGTAATTCTGTTTTAATGTATTTCAATGGGGCGGCGGAATATTCTACCTTGCCCGAGCTTGATGCTGTACTAAACAAAAATTATAAGAATGTTGTTTTAATGGTCATTGATTGCATGGGAACATTCATTCTTAAACAAAATTTACCACAAAATTCATTCTTAAATCGTCATATTTTAAAAAACATAAGTTCTGTATTTCCACCGACGACAGCCGCGGCAACCACAACGTTTCATTGCGGTCTTCCGCCTCTTCATTCCGGATGGTTGGGGTGGATGAGTTATTTTCCTCAATATAATAAAATTATAGAGTTGTTTCGAAATACTGAATTTTATTCAGGAAAGCCTATATCAGAACCAGCTCCTTCCGAAAGCTTGATAAGGTATGACTCTATATATTCAAAAATTGTTAAAAAAAATCCTGATGTTAAATATTATAAAATTTTTCCGCCTTTTGATCCTGACGGGGTTAATAGTTTTGAAGAAATGTGTGAAAGAATTGTTCAGACAACAAAGAAAAATTCAGACAGAAAAATTATTTCTGCATATTGGACAGAACCGGATCACTCGATACATCAATATGGTGTAAAATCTCCTGAAATTAAAGATATTTTGACAGATATCGAAAAACAGGTTGTCAAAATGTCGAATAAATTGGAAGATACTATTGTTATTATTTCGGCAGATCACGGAGCAATAAATGTTGAAGAAATATATTTAAATAAATTCCCTGATCTTTGCGAAACATTTGATCGCCCCCCAGCGCTTGAAGCTCGTTTTGTTACATTTTTTGTTAAACCAAACCGAAGAGATAACTTTGAAAATCTTTTCCGTGAGTATTTTGGTAAAGACTTTGTTTTGTTTACAAAAAAAGATTTTTTATCTTCTTGTATCTTAGGGACGAATAGAATGCACCAAATTGTACCTTCTTTATTAGGTGACTTTGTCGCTATTGCAATTAAGGACAAATCTTTGCGTTATAGCACTGGCGAAAAAATATTTTCTCCGTTAAAAGCTGACCATGCCGGTTTTACTCCGGAAGAAATGACCGTTCCTCTCATTGTGCTGGAAGAGAAATAATCAGATGTTTTTGACCCAATATAAAAATGCTTTAAAAGATATAAAAAAATATTTACAAAGTGATTTAAAATATCTTGATTTTCAGGCTGCTCAGATCTACGGATCGTCTACTTATGCTTTTGGGTTTAAAGAAGGCATATCCGATATTGATATTTGTGTTTATACTGATAAAATGGGGAAAATACCTGATCATCAAATAGTTGATTTAATTAATAAGAGTGGCATTGATTTTAAAGATAAACAGCCAACAATTATTGATGATTATATTGCACACAGAATAGAATTTTATATAGATCATCCAGACATTCCTTTTGATATTACAATTTTACGCCCTGAAATTCCTCGCGTTGAAAATGTAGGTTCTGCGGCATCGTATGACAGCATAGATATGATTATAGGGGCGTTATACCAGCACGGAGTTCCTTTATTTGGAGAAATTCCTGAAAGGAAACGGGTCGAAAAGGAATTTTTGCCTTTCTATAATGACGACTTACGAAAACAACGTTTGGATATTTTAGGTAACAGGTTGAAAACGTATACCCAGAGAGTAGAAGTTTTAACAGAAGAAAAAGATCCGGATATCTTAGACCATCTTTATAAAACCAGAAATCATTTTATTAAGTGGCTTTTTATGTATAAAAGGAAATATCCTGTTTGTTTACATAAACACTTAACATATCAATTTGATCAAATTTTGAAGTTGCCAAAAGAAGAACAAGAAATTTTATTTTTTAATAAAAACCAAAATATTTATGATTCTGCAAAAGAGTTTTTAAGCCTAAGTAAGAAATATTATATTTTGTATAATAAAGAACAAACGTTGGTAAACAAACACGTTCAACAGTATTTGTCAATTCAAGGGCGAGGAAAAGTAAATGAACGTTAAAAAGTATTTTGGTTCCTTCAAAAAGTCAAATACAGCATATCTAAAAAAACTAATAAACATTTTTGAAAAAGCTATAAAACCTTATAGGACATACGGTGAGTGTTTTTTCAAAGGTTCAACAGAATTCAAGTATTTTGATTATCTTAAAGCATGCTGTTTAAATGAAGATCCGATGGAGCCGGAAGAAATTTTTAACTATGTGGCTCCTTTTTTTCAAAATCTTCCTAATTGGAACAATCCTGGAACAATGATTAATGTAATACCTCCTGTTAATCTGCTTTCTTTAACCGGAAGCTTGTATACAAATATGTTTAATCCTAATTTTGCCGAAGATCATTATTCCGGACGTTTATTAACAGCAGAATTGGAAGTTGTAAAATATTTAAGTGACTTAGTTGAATGGGATTGGAAAATATCTCATGGGATATTTACTTTCGGAGGAAAAGGAACAAACCTATATGCAACCAAAATCGCACTTAATCATGCTCTTCCCGAAAATATGTTTGAAGGGCTGAACAATCAAAAATGCTTTATGGTTACTAGTGCAACAGCACATCCTTGTCACTATGAAGTCTGCCAATGGTTGGGTATAGGTGCTAAGAACTGTTTAAATGCTCCTTGCGGAGAGACAGGTACAATTGATATTGAGGCGACTGAAAAAATTATATACCAAAACATAGAGCAAGGTAAGACTTTTTTAGGTTTTAACATAAATGGATGTAATACTGTGGAATTTGCTGTAGATCCAATTAAGCAGATTTATGATTTAAATCAGAAAATTATTAAGAAATATAACTTAGACTACAGTCCGCATATTCATGTTGACGCTGTTTTAGGATGGGTTTGGCTCTTTTTTAAGAATTATGATTTTCGCAAAAATCCTTTGAATTTCGGCAAAGAGAGTTTGAAAAAAATTAAATCGTTATCATTAAAAATATCAGAGTTGAAATATGCTGATTCTATAGGTATAGATTTTCATAAAACGGGTTTTTGTCCTTATATATCAAGTATATTTATCATTAAGGATAAAAACAGATATTTCAGCTTAAACCCTTCAAAAAATATTCCGTTAAAAGATTTGAGCTGGGGAGATTTTGCGCCTTTTCAAACATCTTTAGAATTAACAAGGTCTGCTTCAGGGGCTATTTCAGCGCTTATTTGTTTGAAATCTCTAGGAATAAGTGGTTTTCAGGATATTATAGGTAATCTGTTTTCCTCCACAGAGATGTTTCGAAAACTTATTCGTAAAGACAAAAGAATTGAACTTATCAATTCTGAAACAGAAGGTTTGGCTACTTTATTTATCATTAAACCGGATAAATATAAGCATATGAATTTAAGCGAAATTTTATCTCTACCATCACAACAAATTGAATATGTGCGTAATTTTAATATTAATTATGGAAAATATATTCAAAACTTAAGTCATAGCGGAAAAATAAACTTTACATATACATCTTCTCGCAGTTATACGGTTGGTAATACAGGAATTAAAATAGGAGCGATAAAAGCATATCCGTTATCTGTATTTTTCAATAAATCTATCATAAAAAATATTATTGAGGAAATATTTAAAACAATTGATTCGTTTGTTTTATTAAGCGAGACGGAACAACTTAACAAAGAAAAATATATTGTTGATGATATGGTTTATAAAGAACGATAGGCTATTATATATATAAAAATTGTATTTTGGGAAAATTTTCCGAACTCGTTTACTTAATGTCTTTTTGTTTTTCAATTAATTATCTAAAAAAGTCCTGTTTTTAAAACAGGACTTTTTACAATAGAAATGATTAGATTAGTTATTCTTTTTTTCTTCTCTAATCATTGTTTGGCACATTCCATCAGTATAACACCCCTCTCTTTCTGTGAAGGAGTTGTCATGAAAAGCACCGCCTAACGGTTTCCAACCTTCGGCAATTTTTTTTGCTACAGCTTGCTCCAGATGGCTAATTGATCTTTTTTTTACAATAATGTACTCCATAAATAATAATTTATTTGTAAATACAAATTATCATAATTTTGTATTTGCCGCGCTTTAAGCTATTTGCAGTCGGCGGGCAGTAATAAGTTCTTTCTCAGCTTTTTTCTGCTCTACAAGTTTCTTTACCTGGGGAACGTCCATGCGAGTCATAAAATACTCAAACATTCTTCCTTTGGTACCGTTAACCTTTTCCCATAAGGTGATTTTGTGATCTCCATAGGGATAATAGTAGGCGTAGTTTATGTCGGCTCCGGAGGATAAGAGCTTGTCGAAAGCAACAACGTCTTTCTCCTCAAAAGCCTTTTTCAGAGCAGATTGGAGTTCGGCTTTGCGTCGATACTCTTTTGCCGTAGCCGCATCTCCGCTGACAAGAGCACGGCTTCGGTTCTGCTTTGCCTAAAACATGATTCCGCAAACAAAGCCACCGCCAGCCAGTTAACTGAAACACCCCTGCCCGTGCCGCGCACAATCACAATTTTGTCATTTTCATGCGCCGACAGAATTTCCCGGGCCAGCCGCCGATATTCGCTCCAACTTGCCGCATTGCTCCGCTTGACGGCAAAGACAGGCCTTTCTTCGCCCAAAAAAGTATTTGCCGCATTGCGGTCGAAAATAATTTCAATCATAGTTTCTGCTTTCCGTTTCCGCCGTCTTATTATCCTTTAATTTTTTCTTTGAAAAACAAAAGTTCCATTGCCTTTTTGGAGAATTAACTCACGGGAAGTGAGCTTTTTGATTACATACGAATCTTCAAAATTAATCGTCTGACGGTTGCCGATGCTTTTCCCGGACAAGACGAGCCGGTTTCCGTCCCGGCGCCACGTTTGATACTGAAGCGTGGCCATATTCACGGAAGAAGCCAAGCCTCCGCTTTCCAAAGAAAACCCCTGAAACGCGGACTCGTTTCCGGGAACGGGTTCTACCCATTGTCCGATCAGGGAAGCCTGTTCCCGAAGCTGCATTCCGCAGCAAGAGGTCAGAAGACAGACAAGACAGGCCATAAAAAATATACTTGCACGTTTCATATTTACTTTCCCGGCTAAAATTCAGCTTACTCGGATTTTATAGTTTTCTACAAAGTTTTCAATCTTTTTTATCCGCACGATATGACGGAGTGTAATCTTTTAGCGGTTGACATTTGCGAAAAATAATCAAAAATATTTTCAACGGAAAACATTCGCAGCGAAAGGCCATAAAGATGTTTTACAAAACCTGTTATGCTTCACCCGTCGGCACCATTACCCTTTGCTCTGACGGGCGCAGCATTTCCGGATTGTGGATAGAAAAACAAAAATATTTTGCCGATACCGTCAGGGAAGAAATGCAGCAGAACGACGATTTGCCTGTATTTTGTCTGGCAAAAAACTGGCTGGACAGATATTTTCGGGGACAGAAGCCGGAAATATCCGAACTGCCGCTGGCGCCCATCGGCGGAGAGTTCCGACAGACGGTATGGAACATCCTTCGCGAAATTCCCTACGGCAAAGTCATCACTTACGGCGACATCGCCAAACAAGCCGCCAAACGGCTGGGACGGACACGAATGTCGGCACAGGCCGTCGGCGGCGCGGTCGGGCATAATCCCGTTTCCATCATCATCCCCTGCCACCGGGTTGTCGGCTCCAACGGCAGCCTGACCGGCTATGCGGGCGGCCTGGACATAAAAATCAAACTGCTTGAACTTGAGGGCGTTGATATGTCGCGCCTGTTTCGGCCGACAAAAGGGACGGCCTTGTAGTTTTTCAGAATAATCAGCCTCAGAAAACGCTTATCTTAATCCAATCTTTGCAGATGATGTCGGTTTGACGGCCGTCCGCAAACCATTGTTCCGGGCAAATGACGATTTTATCCTTATTTTCGTTGAGCCAGGCGCCCCACCAGGAAAAACTCGAATTGGCTATAATATTATGCCGGCAGTTTCGCATCAGTTCCATATCGCAACAGGCGGTTTTGCCGTCATTGACGTCCACGATCGTGCAAGGCGCATCAATTTTGATATTTTCCCGAACCCAGGCGACATCATCCGAAAACAAAAAGAAATGCGGATCCGCAACCTGTTTTTTGATATATTCCACGGCGCGATTATAATATTTTTCACCGCAGACACCGTATATATGCGCCAAATTGACATAATCTCCGCGGCGGACGTGCAGCGAAACTGAATCGGTTCGACGGATTTCGGCCAGTATTTTTTGATTGTTATCGTTCAGCGGCGCTTTCAGGCTGAAATCAAGCAACAATTCCGGCCGCAGTTTTTTGAAATAGTCCTCTGACTGAAAATATCCGGAAAAAATCACGCGTCCCGGTTGTTCCAGCAGTGCAGGCTCATAAATATTGGCCTGCTTTTCCTTTACGGTCCGACCAAACAGCTTTTGCCAGAAATATGCCGGTTTCAGCCGAACGTTGAAACAGTTCAAGTCAAAATTGCGCGCCGATGTATCTTTATGTTTTCTGCCAAACCAGCCCAGATCAAAATATACGTTTTTGTCCTGCCTTTCCAGCGCTTTTCCGAAAGCATACTGAAACATCTGATTGCCCAGTCCGCCGCGGATTTTTACTATCTTCATGTTTCGTCCCCCTTCTGCCGGTTGATTTTGCTGTCCAAAATATAAAACAAGAGGGTTAACATATTTATAATACAAAAAAAATCCCCGCTGCTTTACAGCAACGAGGATTTCCTTTAACGGGTTAATGCCTAAAGACCGAGCGCCTGACGCGGCGTTGAGTTGACGCCTTTTTTCAGTTTGGCGGCAATCTCGGCGCTGAAGCGGTGACGGCCGTTAGCGTCATACATCTCCGACAGCGGAACATCCAGATAAGACATTATCGGATAGTCCAACAGGTCGGCAATGTTCAGCTGATGCTGCCACAGCAGGCGCAGAACATAGAAGTACTTTTGCGGTTCTTCTCCCACTTTGCGCGGCGCTTCTCCGTCTTTTTGCAGACACAGAGCATTGAGAGCTTCGTCAAATTTTCCGGCGTTCAGCTTTGCCAGAAAGGCCGATGACTGAAAGCCCGAAGGTCCCATCCGCATGGCGGCAAGAATGACGACGGAAAGCTGCTGCTTGTCAAGTTTGTCGGCAACAACCAGCTTGTCCATAACCAGCGGACGCCACTCGTTGGCCACAATGGCAACGGCTTCGTCGTAGGTTTTGCCGTCAAAGGACATTTCCCTGACCGACAGACCCTGAACATATTTCAAACCGACCAGCGCAAGATTACCGCCCTTGTTCTGAACACCGTCCAGATAAGCCCGGGTCGTAATCACATCGTCAAAAGCCTGTTTGAATACGGTTTCTGGCGTTTCTTGTTTGTCCGTACCGCAGCCTTTCCAGACGAAAAAACCGCAAAGCAACAGAAGCAATGCCGCCAGCAGCCACAGCCAGGAACCTTTTCGGTTCCGCATTTTTTCCCGGCCGTATCTGAACAGTTTACGGTACCAGCCCAGAATTCCTGCCCAGACCAAACCGGCAAGCGCCAGCAGGATAAGAATTGTGCCCAGCCAGTGGTCTCCTACCCAGGCAAACACCGGCATCATGGCTTCAAACAACCAGATTGCTCCGCGGACGATACCGTAGACAATGGCGCAGATCAGAGCCATTGCAGTCAGAATGATCGTCCATTTCAAAATACTCTTGAGATTGTAACGCATTACGATCTCGCCGCTGTAAGCGGTCTTTTTCTTCAGAGAGAAAATCGTGTTCATACTATTTTGTTTTATAAGGTGAATATTTTTTGTCCCGCATTGCAAATACGCATCTAAAAATCCGAAACAGAATCAATTCACCCAAAAAACCAAGCCCTGCTTAATTTCTCAGACATTAACTTTTCAGAATAATAGACACATACTTACAATAACGGGTTAGAATATAGCATAAAAAATATCCTTTTGCAACATAATGTTGACAAAATTTTCAGAAAGTCATATATTCATATTTAACAAAAAGTTATTATGTCTATAATCAAGAATGTCGGAGTTTTACTCTCAGGCCTTGGCAATAGCGTGATAACCAGTATTCATCATTAAAAATTTAATAAATATGTTATTACAAAAAATTGCCGAATTAAGCGGCGTTGAGATCAAAACTTTACAGCACATGAACGGCAGACAGCTGGCTGACGAGGTCATTCTGCCCAAAATTGTCGTTATCGGCGGTCAGGATACGCGCGGATGGCGAATCGGAGACGACTTTATGCAGCTTATGGCCGATTATGCACCGGAACTGTACCGCAATGACTCCTACAGCGGTGAAATTCTGTTGGAACTGGCTTTGCAACGGCTTTCAAAAGGCGCGGTTCTGCATGAAGCGCATCATCTGATTAACAGTCTTCCGCCGGCTTATCAAAAATATTCCGCGGCTTATGACCAATACGGACTGATGTCTGACGCCTGCTGGAGTTTTTTGGTAAAACAGACTCCTTTCTGTCTGAAAACCAATGCAGCCGAACATACCCGAAAAATTGTCTTCGGACTGCTTGACCATCTGACACCCCAAGGCGAAACCCTTGGTAGTTTTATGCTTGGCGGTTCAAACTTCAAGCTTTCAGGCCGGCAAGTCTATGAGACGATGTGGGAGATAGCTTGTTCTCAACTCTCGTTTGAGACGCTGTATGAGCATTTTGTCACGCCGCAAAGGTATAAAAAGTACAGTTTCTGGTTAAAAGACAACTGGGAACGTATTGACCAGAAGGACTTTTTCCGAAGAATCGGCGTCAGCGGTTTCTTTGAAAAAAGAAAGATCCGTAAAAAAATTCTCAAAGCGGCATAATCCGTCTGCCGATAAACATTAAAAGCACCCGTCACCGGGTGCTTTTTTTTTCGGACTTATAACAAAACGCCGCACGGTTAAAAACGGCCGCAAATAAAAGACTATTTTTTTCCGCGGCGGTACTCTAGTTCTTTTTTCCGCCAGAAACGCTCGTCCTCTTCCGTTATCTCCCGCAGCACGCGGCAAGGATTGCCTGCGGCGACGACGTTGTCGGGAACATCTTTGGTCACGACCGAGCCCGAACCGATGACCACGTTGCTGCCGATGCTGACTCCGGGGTTGATGACGGTGTTACCGCCGATCCAGACATTGCTGCCGATTGAGACCTTTTTACCGTATTCCAGCCCGGTGTTGCGCACGGCGGCCGACAGCGGATGCGCGGCGGTATAGACACAGACCCGGGGGCCGAAAAACACGTTGTTTCCGATGGTGACGTCGCAAACGTCGATAACAATACAGTCATAGTTGGCATAAAAAGAATCGCCCACCGAAATATGACAGCCGTAATCGCAGTAAAACGGCGGTTCAATCCAGACGTCTTTGCCGCTTCGGGAAAAAAGCCGGCTGATAATGTCTCTTCTTTTTTCCGGTTCTTCTTCCGTGGTCTGATTAAAAAGTCTCAACAGTTTTTTGGCACGGGAAAAATCTTCGGCCAGTTCTTTGTCTTTGGCGATGTACAACTGCCCGGAAAGCATAAGTTCCTTTTCTGTCATGCGGTTCTCCTTCTTATTTTCGGAAATTGTAAAACGGATTGAAAACCTTATCAAACAAAAAAATTTAATTTTTTTTCATTCCTTAAGCGTTCCTTAAGTTCAGAATGTTGAAGTGAGAATGTACCAAGCAAACAAGTTTAACTTTATAAGGAGAAACCACATGAACAAATTACTTACCGCTTCCGTTTTCGCTCTGGCCGTTACCCTTTCTTCCGGCGCCATGGCTTCCGGCTTTCAAGGCCCGCAGGCCCGCGGCGGTTTCCAGGGTCCGGGGCTGGACACTTCCACCGTTGCGCAGGCTCTGGAGATGAGAGACGATACGGCGGTCGTTTTGAGCGGACAGATTGAAAAAAGTCTCGGACATGAAAAATATATGTTTAAAGACGCCACCGGAACTGTTATTGTCGAAATTGACGATGACGACTGGAGAGGTTTGAACGTCACCCCGAAAGACACCGTCATCATCCGCGGCGAAGTGGACAAGGAAATGCTGCGCGACACTGAAATTGACGTTGACAGCATTGAGCTGAAAAAATAAGGCAAAGGACTGCAAAGATGCGCGTTTTACTGATCGAAGATGACCCCTTAATCGGCGATGGACTGAAAGTCGGCCTGGAGAAATCCGGTTTTACGGTTGACTGGTTTGCCAACGGCGCCGACGGCGAAGAAGCCCTGTTTCAGGCGCCTTATGCCGCGGTCATCCTCGATCTGGGCCTGCCGGAAGTCGACGGACTGTCCATTTTGCAGCACTGGCGCGGCCAGGGGCGCGTGGAACCGGTTCTGATTTTGACGGCAAGAGGCGACGTTGACGAGCGCATCAAAGGGCTTAACCTGGGGGCAGACGACTATCTGCCCAAGCCTTTTGCCCTCGGAGAAGTCCAAGCCCGGCTCAACGCGCTGATCCGCCGCAACAACGGCGTCAGCGCCGCAGTCATATCTTATAAAAACATCATTTTCAACCCGCAGACCCGCAAAACCCTGCTCGACGGGCAGGAAGCGGCTTTGTCGCCCAAGGAAACCGCTCTGCTGGAACTGTTGCTGCTCAACAAAAACCGGGTGCTTTCCAAAGAAACCATTGAAAGCAAAATCTATTCCTGGGACGATGAAGTGGCCAGCAACGCCGTGGAAGTTCACGTGCACCATTTGCGGCGGAAACTGGGCAAAAACATCATTAAGACCATCAACAAAATCGGTTATATTCTGGAGGACGCATGAAAAAGCTCAGTTTACGCAGCCGGCTGATTATATTTTTTACGCTCATCGCCTGCGCGGTCTGGGCCGCCGCGGGGGTTTTCTCGTGGCTGGAAACCAAGGAAAAAACCGACGAATTTTTTGACACCTATCAAATGGCTCTGGCCCGGCAGCTGGCCGCAACGGACTGGAACGGCGTCACCAAGGAACACCAGAAAAAAACCGACCGGCTGATTGACAAGATCCGCAATGCCGACGATGACGACGAAGCCATCGGTTTTGCGGTTTTTGACGCCGACGGGCGCATGGTTTTCCACGACGACGAAAACGGCAAAGACTTTTCTTTTCAAAACCGCAGCGGCTCGTTTGTCAACCAAATCGTTGACGACGAAGAATGGCGCGTCGTATGGCTGAAATCCGCCGACGGCAAGTTTCTGATTGCGGTCGGACAGGAACTGGAATACCGCGAAGACATGGCCTGGGACATGCTGGAAGAGTTTTGCGCGCCGTGGGGTGCAGGGTTGCTGATTCTGCTGCTGGCAACCATATTGATTATCAGCCGGGAACTGGCGCCGCTCAACAAACTGGCGGAAGACATTAAAAACCGCCGCAGCGGCGACTTGTCTCCCCTGCCCGCGGACAACATTCCCAGCGAGATTCTGCCGCTGATCAGCGCCATGAACCAGCTTTTGGCGCAGATTGAAAATATGCTGGAACGCGAACGCAGCTTTATCGCCGATTCAGCGCATGAACTGCGGACGCCGCTGACCGCGCTGAAAATTCAGCTGGAAGTGGCGCAAATGTCCGCCGATGACGAAAAAACCCGCAATCAGGCGCTGCAAAAGCTGCAGCTTGGCATTGAACGCTCCTCGCGCCTGGTGGAACAGCTGCTGGCGCTGTCAAAAGTCGAATCTTCGCTTTCGGCGCCGCAGATTAATCAGGAAGAAATAGACTGGCGGCAGACGGTTATTGCCATGATTGACGAATACCGCCATGAAGCCGCCGGCAAAAATATTGCCGTCAGTTATAAAATCGAGGGCTGCGGCCCTATCCGGAACGGCAATCCGGTTCTGTGCTCGCTGGTGGTGCGCAATCTGCTGGATAACGCCATCAAATACAGTCCCGAAGGCGCTGCCATAGATATTCGGATTCAAGACGAAGCTCTGGTCGTGACCAATTCGGGCGTGACGGTCGAGAGCAGACATCTTGACAAACTCGGACAGCGTTTCTACCGTCCGGCCGGACAAAACGAAAAAGGCAGCGGCCTCGGCCTGTCCATCGTGCGCTGCATTGCCGAATATTATCAATGCCGTCTCCGTTTTGCCAACACTGACACCGGATTTGAAGTATTGATGCAAAGTAACGATTTGTAAACACTGAGGGATTATGCTTAAAGCATAACATCATAAGGAGAGAAAAAATGAAAGCAGTTGTTATTTTGGTTATTCTGGCCGGTTTGGCCTTTGGCGGCAAATGGCTCTACGACAACCATTATCTGGACAGCTTTATGGAAAGCGTTCAAAACACCACGCAGCGGACGGCCGATTTTGCGACGGACAAAGCAGTCAAGGAAGCAAACTATTAACCCCGTCCTTTTTCTTTAAGATACCCGCCGATTTTTATGCCGGCGGGTATTTTTATCCACGGCAAAATATTGCTTGATTAATCTTCCGATTTCTCATAATCTTAACTCAGCCGGCGGAACCTTCGTTTTCTCCGGTCAGAACCTTAAACGGTTCGGAGCTGTCGTAAGCTCTTATAGCATTCGGCGTTAGGATATAACGTCGTAAATTGCCTTGCATAAACGGCAATGAATATATCCCCGACTTCGGCCGGGGAGCTTTTAGCGTATGTCCAAAGCTTCGGCTTAAAGGCTAAAAGAGTCATGTAATGCTATATGATTTACGAACTCTCCGACCACCTTTTTTTCAAAGGTGGTTTTGTTTTACCGCAAAGCAAGGAGTTTGAAATTCATGAAACAAATATTTTCTCTTCTGGCTGCCGGAGCTATGGCTGCAAGTCTGTGTTCCTGTGCCAGCATCGTATCGCAGAGCGACCAGACGGTCAGCATTTCCACCGAACCTGACAACGCCTGGGTTATCATCAAAAACCGCAAAGGCAAAATCGTGCACCGCGCAAAGTCGCCAACCAACGTGATGCTCAGAAAAGCCGACGGTTATTTCGGCGGCGAAACCTATGCCGTCAGCATCAGAAAAGACGGATATTCCGCCAAGGACATGATTATCGACAGCACGCCCAGCGGCTGGTATCTGTTCGGCAATCTGGCATTTGGCGGCCTCATCGGCTGGTTTATCATCGACCCGGCAACCGGCGCAATGTACAAACTGGAGCCGGAGACAATCGAAACCGAGCTCACGGTCTCCCGCTAACAAAAAAGTGCGTCTTTCTTCCCCGGAAAACGCGCTTTTTTCATTAGAGACGGCTTTTGCGCAAAACTTCGACAACTTCGCTTAAATGCGTCAGGCGGATGTTTTTTTCCTCCAGCGTCGGCAGCCATTCTTTCAGCGCCTGATAAGTTCCGGTTTTGGGGTGGCCGATGGCAACGGCATAACCGTTGCGGCGGGCAATGCGCTCGGCAATGGCAAGCTGTTTCAAAATATAAGGCACGTTGTTTTCATTGTCCAAAAAAACGTGGCGGGTGGCATAGGCAACGCCGTTTTGACGGGCAGCCTTTTTGCCGACGGAAAAGGCTGAGGTTTTAGAATCGAGGAAAAACAGGTCTTTTTCTTTCAAAACCTCCATGACCGCGTTCATCCGTTCCATATCTTCCGTCAGTTTGGAACCCATGTGATTGTTGATGCCGCGAATGTTGCGAAACTTGGAAAGCATAACTTCCAGCCCCTGTTTTACCTCTTCGGCGCTCATGGCCGTCGTCAGGGTATCCGGCGCGAGATCCGCGTTTGAATGCGGTTCCATCGGCGCATGAAGCATAATCTCCATACCGGCGGCGGAAGCTTCCGCAACCTGGCGGTCCAACGCGCGGCCGTAAGTCAGAAACGAGGCCGTCAACGGCGCAGTCAACGAAATGATGTCATGCGTGCGTTTTTGAGAAATGCCCATATCGTCAATAACGACGACAATTACCGGTTTGTCTCCGAAATAGGCCGGCTTGTATTTGGGAATGATGTTGAGCGATTTTACATCCTTATGATTGCGGTAGACATGATACCCTTCGGCCAAAAGCTCGGGAGAAATATAATCATCGTCCTGTTCCTCCACAATCACGTCGGTCGGCAGCTCTTCCTCGTAGATCTTATCCAGCGTTTCGGGCGCCAGATTTTCCGTCAGGTCTTCTTCGGCCTCGGCTTCCGGCAGCGGCGCGTTTTCCAGTTCCGCCAGTTTCTGATAAAACACTCTGGCCGCCAGCTCCTGCTCGGGAGACGGCTGCCGCGGTTCCGCCGCGGCATAATCCGCAGGAATTTCTTCAATAATCACCGAGACTTCGCTCTCGTTTTGATACAGAAAATCGGCGTCATTTTTCAGGTTAAAACACTGACGCACCGAAGCAACCCGGCAGACATCCGGATTTTCCTCGCCGCTCGGCCAGCTCTCGCCGACAGAAATGTCCGAAAGCAGCCCGGGCCGGCGTTCCGGTTCCGAAAAACGTTCGATAATACCCGAAAACAGAAAATAAAAAAAGAAAAACACCAGCGCGGTAAAAGCTAACGTGCGCAGTCCCGCGGACAACACAGCCAGTCCTTTTGATGCCAAGGCGTTTTTCTTTTTGCGAGCAAACAACGATTAGTCTTTCTTACGCAAAGTCGGGAAAGCGATAACGTCGCGGATAGTGTCGGCATTGGTCAGCAAAATGGCCAGACGGTCTATGCCCATACCCATGCCGCCCGTCGGAGGGAAGCCGTTTTCCAACGCAAGGATAAAATCTTCATCAAGCATTTGCGCTTCGTCGTCGCCCTTTTCCCGGTCGGCGCCCTGCGCTTCAAAACGCTCCAACTGTTCCAGCGGATTGGAAAGCTCCGAATATGCGCAGCCCATTTCCATACCGGCGACATAAGCGTCAAAATGTTCAACCAGACGCGGGTTGGAACGATGGGTTTTGGCCAGCGGCGAAATGTCGCGCGGCATATCCATAACCAAAGTCGGCTGAATCAGGTTGGCTTCAACCTTCTCGTCAAACACCTCGGAAATGACCTTGCCCCAGGAAATGCAGTCAGACGCGTCAATGCCGACGGATTTGGCCATGGCCTGCGCCTGTTCCAGCGTTTCAGCCTGCATGAAATCAAGACCGGTGTATTCTTTGACCAAATCAATCATCGACTTGCGGACAAAGGGTTTTGACAAATCAATCTCATGGCCGCGGAAATTGATGACCGTCGTGCCCAAAACCTTTTCGGCAACATAGGCCAAAAGCTCAGGGATGAGGTTCGCCATATCGTTGTAGTCGGCATAGGCCTGATAGGCTTCCAGCGCGGTAAATTCGGGGTTGTGGGTCTTGTCGATACCCTCGTTGCGGAAGTTGCGACCGATTTCAAACACCCGGTCAAAACCGCCGACCACCAGTTTCTTCAAATAAAGCTCCGGCGCAATGCGCAGATAGAGATCCATATCAAGCTTATTATGGTGAGTGATGAAAGGTTTGGCGTTAGCGCCGCCCATAATCGGGTGCAGCATCGGCGTTTCAACCTCCAGAAAACCGTGTTCTTCAAAATAGCGGCGCACGGCGGAAGTGATTTTGCAGCGGGTTTCAAAAACGGCGCGCGCTTCATCGTTCATGATAAAGTCAACATAACGCTGGCGGTAACGCGCCTCAACGTCGGTCAGGCCGTGAAACTTCTCCGGCAGAGTTTGCAGCGCCTTGGAGATGATGTCGAACTTTTCGGCGGCAATGGAAAGCTCTCCGCGCGGCGTGCGGCGGACAAAACCGCTGACACCGACAATGTCGCCAACGTCAAGACACTTCAGCAGGGCGAGATTTTTTTCATCGAGATGGCTTTTGTGGCAGAAAATCTGAATTTTTCCGCTCTTGTCCTTCAGGTCGATAAACATCCCGCTGTTGCGGACGGCCATGGCGCGGCCGGCAACGGTCACCCGGTCCTCAGTATCGGTTCCGGCCGGCAGGTCCTTATATTTTTCCTGCAGGTCGCGAGCATAGGCGTCGGGACGAAAACGATACGGATACGGGTTGTAGCCCTGCTCCTGCATCTGCGCCAGTTTGGCCAGGCGGGAGTCTCTGTGAACATTGGTTTCAATTGTCATTCTTGGTTCCTAATTTTTCTATGATTATTATTTTTGCGTTACACTATAACCAGCTTGTGATTTTTTTTCAATAAATTATTTAATTTTATCTGGAATAAATGACAAAACCGTAGTATATTAGTCTTTGAAAAACAACGGAATAAAATTGAAAATATCAAAAGAGGTAAAGATGGCATCAAAAGAAGAAAAAAAATATATGCCGCGTTCGCGCAGTTTTTTGGACAAGCTCAAAAAATATGCGCCGGCAGCGCTGCTTACGCTGGCGTCGTGGCTGCCGTTAGAATCGGCACGTCCTTCCGCTCCCAAAGACGATATGCGGAAAAACCCCATTGAAAACCTTGCTCGGACCGACATCAGCGACGATACGCCGCCCATGCGTCTGGCCATGGCCGAAAAAGGCCGCAGCGACGCCTATAACGAGACAATCGCGCAGATCAGCATCAACACCGAAGCAGGCAACTATTCCAATCCGGCGGCAGTGGCTACCGGCAACGGATATTACGGACAGCACCAGTTCGGCGTGTCTTCAGCCTCGGGTTATATGGTCAGAAAATATATTGCCTATGCTCTGGCCTACGGCACGGACGAGTTCCGCAAATCATTGTCTGACCACCTGCTTATCGGCAGCGCGGAAAAGAAAAACCGACTGATTGACGAATTTATGGTATCGGCCGGAAAATACGAGGACGAAGGCAAGTTTGAAAACGCTTTCCTGCCCAGCAATCCTGCGTATAAAAAACTGTTTAACATTATGAACGTCAATCCGACCAACTTTAAGGCCGCACACAAAAACTTTGCCGAGGAAGGCGCCGAACGGCAGAAGATGTTTGTGTATACGGTTTATCTGAACCTGATGCCGACCAGCCTTAAACAGATTATGAAAAAGCATCCCGACATCGCCTTTGACGAAATTCATCCGGCCACCTGGGGCGCCGTTATCGCCATTGCCATCAAACAAGGCAACGGCGGAAAATTCAACCGGGCCCTGACCGCTTTGGAACAGGGACCAAAGAACAAAATCATTCCTACGCTCAATTCCGACGCCTGGCTGAAAAAATATTGCGGTCAACAATTCAAAAAAGTTTATAACCAAGCCGCGCCGATGCTGAAAAAAGTGCCGACGCTGGAAACTTATTTTGAGATGAGCATTTTTCTGCAGATGCCGGAACTCTATAAAAAGGCCAACGATTTCCGGCGCTATCAAAACCCGGTTATGCAGGAAACGATTGCCGCAAATGACGGTTCCGAAAAAAATGACGCATTCCGGCTGCGGGCTTCCCAAGACCGAGAAAAAATCATGCGTCTGCACAAAAAGGACAATAATCTTCTGGCGGCCGGCAGCGTCCGTCACAAACAGAGCCGGCAGAACGCTCCGAAAAACCCGCTGGCTGCACAGGTGTTGAAAAAAATGCAGGACAGAAAAATCAACCGCGTTTAATAACACTTGACAGGAAAAAAGAACTAAAGTAGAACAAAAACAGATGATTTTGTTCTACTTTATTTTTTACGGGGCCAAACCAATGCTGACTGAAAAACAATACAAGCTTCTGATGTTTATCAACAAAGTTTTGAAGGAAACCGGCTGCTCTCCTTCTTTTGACGAGATGAAAGAAGCCGTCGGCCTGAAATCAAAATCCGGCATTCATGCCCTGATTGAGGCTCTGTGCGAAAGAAACTTTATAAAAAAACTGCCGCACAAAGCCCGGGCGCTTGAGGTTCTGCGTCTGCCCAAGCTTAAGCCCAGCGCCATTATTGAAGAAGAAAAGAAAAGGGAACAAGCCTTACTGAACAGCGCGGTCGAGATTCCGCTGTACGGCAAAATTGCCGCCGGCACGCCGATTGAGGCCATTGCCAACCCCAACGAAAGCGTCTCGGTACCGCTGGACATGGTCGCCAGAGGACAGTTTTATGCGCTGACGATTGAGGGAGATTCCATGATTGAGGCCGGTATTCTGAACGGAGACACCGCCATCATCCGCAAAGCGGAAAACGCCAACAACGGCGATATTGTGGTGGCTTTGGTCGACGACTGCGAGGCTACGCTGAAAGTTTTGAAAAAAGAAAAGAACGAAGTCCTGCTTATTCCCAGAAACGCAGAATATGAAACCCGGCATTTTGAACCCGGGCGGGTTAAGGTTCAGGGAATCCTGGCCGGAATCATCCGCAGCTACAACTAAAAACAAAAGGCCGCATCATACGCGGCCTTTGGTTTATTTCGTAAACGTTTCGGAATCAAATCAAGCCCATTTTCTGCGCAATAATTACGGCCTGCGTACGGTTGGTTGCGCCGATGGAACGCAGCAGCGCATTAATATGCAGCTTGACCGTCGCCTCGCTGACACCCATTTCATAGGCAATCTGCTTATTGGACAATCCCTGCGCAACCAGTCCCAAAACCTGAGACTGACGGTTGGTCAGGGTCTTTCCCTTCTCCCGTTTTTCGCGCGGGGTCTGAGAAGACGAACTCTGCGTCTCCAGAATGGAAGGCGGCAGATAGGTTCCGCCGTCAAGCACAAGCTTCAGGGCGCCGGTCATAATTTTGGGATCGGAACGTTTGGGGATATACCCGCTGATACCGTTTTCCATGGTTTTGCGGATGCTTTTGCCGTCTTCGGCCGCCGAAATCACCACAAAACGGGCTCCGTTGGATTTTTTCTTCAGTTCCTGAATGCCCTCTTCCCATGACATGTCCGGCATATCCAGATCGACAATCACCAAATCGAGCTTTTTCTCGTCATCAATGATTTTTAACGCCTGAGAAAAACTTCCGGCCTGAAACACAACCGCGTCGGGATCTATTTGTTCAAGATGCATACTTAAACCGTCACGGAATAAAGCATGATCATCGGCAATTAAAACTTTCATTGCAATCTCCTGCATCTGCACACCTTTTATTATTTTGCAAACAACAACTCGTCAAAAAAGCCGCCGGGCAGCTTCTTTGTCTCTCAATTAATATGGATATAAGATGTAATTTTTTATTTTAAAGGCGGCAGAACCAAATATTCGACACCGGCCTCTTCAAACATCTGGCGGGAATAGTCGAGCTTGTCGCGCCAGGTCGGATCCTTGATGTCGTTGCGGACTTCCAGAGGATTGGTCACCACCATTCTGATGCCGGCCTGAATGATGGCGCGCGCGCAATCAGTGCAGGGGGTGTGCGTGGCATATAAAACGCAGCCTTTCAGCGACGTGCCGGTCAGGCAGGCGTTGTAAATCGCATTGCGTTCGGCATGCTCAAAAAAATCGTATTTGGTCGGACGTTCCATGCGCTCGGGCTTGTTATCGTCCACGCCGCGAACCAAACCGTTGTATCCGGTCGCGCGGATTTCGCGATCCGGCCCCACGACAATCGCTCCGGTTTTGGTAGACGGATCTTTGGACCAGCTGGCAACCAGACGCGCCATATCCATGAAACGATAATGCCATTTTTCCGAAAACATGAGCTTTCCTCCGCAAAGTGAAATTTGTTAAATTTTAGGCGCATTTTCGCTAATATACAAGGATTTTTATTTATATAAACACCGCAGCCGCCCCTTTTGCCGCCGAGGGTGAAAAAACATTCGCAAAACCAAGAGTTTTTCTTGACATTCGGCTTTAAATACCCCAAGTTATACGCAGTGCATTTTATAATTTATTAGGAGAAAAAAATGAGTGCTATTGTTGATATCCACGCCAGAGAAATTATTGACTCCCGCGGTAATCCGACCGTTGAGGCCGACGTTGTTCTGCAAAGCGGCGCTTTCGGCCGCGCAGCCGTTCCGTCCGGCGCTTCTACCGGCGTTCACGAAGCCGTAGAACTTCGCGACGGCGATAAAAAACGTTTCGGCGGCAAAGGCGTTTTGAAAGCCGTTGAAAACGTCAATGACAAAATTTACGACGCTCTGGCCGGTTTGGAAGCCGAAGACCAAATCGAAATCGACCAAACCATGATTGATCTGGACGGCACTGAAAACAAAGGCAAGCTCGGCGCCAACGCCATGCTCGCCGTTTCTCTGGCCGTTGCCAAAGCTCAAGCCGAAGAAGCCGGTCTGCCTCTGTATCGTTACCTCGGCGGCACCATGGCCCGCACTCTGCCGGTTCCGATGATGAATATCGTTAACGGCGGCAAACATGCAGACAACCCGATTGACATTCAGGAATTTATGATTATGCCGGTTTCCGCTCCGTCCGTACGCGAAGCCATCCGCATGGGCGCCGAAATTTTCCATACCCTGCAGAAAAACCTGAAAGCTGCCGGCCATAATACCAACGTCGGCGACGAAGGCGGTTTTGCTCCGAACCTGAAGTCTGCCGAAGAAGCTCTGACCTTCATCGTCGAAGCAATCAAAGCTGCCGGTTACAAACCCGGTGAAGACGTTGTTCTGGCCATGGACGCCGCTTCTTCCGAGTTCTATGAGAACGGCAAATATGAAATGAAGGGCGAAGGCAAATCTTACACCAACGCTCAGATGGTCGAATTCTACAAAGGCCTGTGCGACAAATTCCCGATTTTCTCCATTGAAGACGGTATGGCCGAAGACGACTGGGAAGGCTGGAAAATGCTGACTGACGCTCTCGGCGACAGAATTCAGCTTGTCGGCGACGATTTGTTCGTTACCAACCCGAAACGTCTGGCCATGGGCATTGAAAAAGGCGTTGCCAACTCCATTCTGGTTAAGGTTAACCAAATCGGCACCCTGTCCGAAACGATGAAAGCCGTTGACCTTGCTCAGCGCAACAAATATACCGCCGTTTTGTCTCACCGTTCCGGAGAAACGGAAGACGCTACGATTGCCGACATTGCCGTCGCAACCAACTGCGGACAGATTAAGACCGGTTCTATGTCCCGTACCGACCGTATGGCAAAATACAACCAGTTGATTCGTATTGAAGAAGAACTCGGCGATATGGCTGTATATGCCGGAAAATCCATTCTGAAATGCAACAACGGTTGCTGCTGCTCTTGCAAAAAAGCCAGCTAATTTCAGAGATTTTGGCCAAATGAAGAAAGACCGGAAGCAATTCCGGTCTTTTTTTATCTTCATATTGACGCTCCTCTTCTTTTGCGATAAAATGACAGGCGTTTATTTTACGTTTAATATTAACAATTAATTCGAATTATTATGAGTAGTGTTTTACGGAGAGCTGAAGCTCAGGTTATAACCATGACCAAAGTGTATGGTTATATGTGTTTGGGTTTGATTGTTTCGGCCGTGGCGGCATGGGTGTTCGCTTATGTGCCGGAGTTTAACCAGTTTTTGTACACACCGGATGAAAACGGTATGGCGACATTAAGCATTGCCGGATGGATCGTGCTGCTGGCGCCGCTGCTGATGCTGTTGGCGGCCGGTTTTATCAATGACATGGATTCCGGCGCGACGTTTATTTTCTTTATCGTGTTCAGTCTGTTAATGGGCGCGTCTTTGAGTTCCATCTTTATGGTTTATACGGAAGCGAGCATTATTCAATGTTTTGCCATAACCTCGGGAACTTTCGGCGTGATGTCCTTCTACGGTACGGTTACGCAAAAAGACCTTTCGTCTTGGGGCAATATTCTGATTATGGCTTTAATCGGCATCATTATTGCCATGCTGGTTAACATCTTCCTGCGAAGCAGTATGCTGGACTTTGTGGTCTCAATCATCGGCATATTGGTTTTTACCGGGTTGACGGCTTATGACACGCAGAAAATCAAAGAGCAGCTGAACACATACAACGATACGGAAACCTGCAAGAAAATCGCCGTTTGGGGCGCTTTGTCCCTGTATCTGGATTTTATTAACCTGCTGCTTATGTTTTTGAGATTGCTCGGAAAGAAAAAGTAAAAACAACACGTTCTTTCGAAAGGCCGGGACTTTCCGGCCTTTTTTTTATTGCAATTACCTACCAATTTTGATATAAATCCGGTTCAGAAAACTATAAATTATATATACATTATGGATGAAACATATTATTGGCTCTCTGCTCGGGACAGAATGAGCGTTTTGTTAAAGGCGTTCCGCCTGTCGGGCGTCTGGGTTTTGATTTCGCTGGCAACCGCTTTTTTGCTGAACCTGCTGCTGGGAGAATATTTTCGGGACAACCCGTTTTTTCATATTACATTTCTGGTATCGTCTTTTTTACTGTTTTTTATCGCCGTTCAAAAGCCGCGGATAGAAGCCCGGGGCATTATGCTTTACCGAGGGCTGTATGCCGCCGCAACCGGCATTATTATCTTCTGGATTACGGTAAAATGGGGAATATTGGCAATTTTCTGCTTATATGCAGCCGCGGCAATTTTGTTCTTGTTCTCGGCTTATGCCGGCCTTCGCTATCGCTCCAAACTGAACGGTATCAGACGGCCGGCTTTTTCCGCGATTTTGCTGGCAGCGGCCTGTATCGTTGAATTTTTTTGCAACATATACGGAATATACGGCTGCTATGTCATATCGCTGGCTCTTTGCATTATCTTTGCCATGCATAATATGAAAGAAATTCAGAAATATGACGATTTTCTGCGGCCGGCGCGGCAAAAGGCTCAAATTGAAGCTCCGCTTCCGGATTGGGGATTTGAGATGTTCATAAATCTGACAGGCATGATTTTTTATCCCGACGCGGTGCGCCTTGTTGCCAAAATCACGGCAACAAAACGGCAAACCCCAAAGACTGTCCCATAAGGAGACAGTCTTTTTTTATGGCGGACAAAGCGCTTGTATTTTGACGCATTTTCTGCTATAAGGCTTATAAAATATTATAATTAACAATATGGATATGGAAAAAATTATTATCAACAAAAGAGAAGTTCTCAGGTTTAGGGCTTTTATAGTCTTGGAAAGCCTGATAATGTTCGGGTTATCCGTTTTTATCGGAAAGATGATTTACGTTAATTTTCCGAACTGGATTGCCAATGACGCGGTTATGCCTATCAAAACCTCGGTCATCGGTATTTTGTGTCTGGGCTTTTTATTGTTCCCGTTCGTGATTTCCCGTTTGAACAAAACATGGATGCTGCTGTTAATTTCAGCTTTGGGCGGCGTTTATCTCTCGCTGCCGATGATTGTATGGCAAACAAAATTCTGGTTTCCCGCAGCCATCGGTTTGGGGCTGTTTTTGCTCAGCGGCATTATCGGGACGATATTCGGCCGGCAGGTAAAAAAAGCCGGCTTCAAAAAACTGCTGCTGTGGTGTTTGTATCTTATCATTGTCGCGATCGGATTTAGTCTGGGGCTGATGGCTCAGGGCGCTTATCAGACGGCACTGATTCCCATTTACGGCAGTTTTTCCGTTGCCGCGGCTATTGTCAATATGTACAACTTTGCCGAAGCTGATGATTTTTGGTCTCTGCTGACAGAAAAATACTCCGGACGGCATGCGGAATACAAATTCAGCGTCTTATTCTACCTGAATATGTTGAACTGCTTTTTCAACATAGATTGTGCCAGAATATTACTCATGTCATATTACGGCCTTAATCTGCGCCGTTATATCAGCAGGTTACTGCGTAAAAGGCTTATCTCTATGACCGACAAAAAAGAGACTGTTTCCTGACGGAACAGTCTTTTTTTGTTTATTCCCGGCTCAAAATGTAATATAATTTCCGTTAAGGAGAACAGAATGTATATCAACAGGCTCAAAAACGGCGTCGGCCGCGAAAGTGATTACATATTCCCCAAAAAAGGGATACCGCTGCTTTTTTCGCAGGAATTTTCCCTCCCCGACCGGGATATTCCGCAGATTGTGCGGGAAAAGGGCGTTAAACTGCATTTTTATCCGTACAGTTATGTCATTGAGCGGCGTAAAAATGACGGGGAAATCGTTTTGAAAGACATTTGCGGACACGAAACGGAACTGCCGCGAACCATTGCCGTATTCAAACCCAACAAAATTGTTCCGGAAATCATCATCAACGGCTTTGGCCTGTTTATCGACGCCCAAACACAAGAAAGCCTTTCCGAAAAAGAAAAAGACCGGGTGCAGAACATTATCCGGCATTTTAAAAAGCTGCGGGCGGTTCATCCGCTGAAATCGGCCCGGCACGAATTAAAACATTATCAAAATGCCATTATCTTTGACCAGGCTCATACCGATGATGATGCGCTTGACCGGGAATTTTATATGAGAAAATGTTTTATTGATGAGATTTCGGCCACGTGCAACGAACAAATCCAAGAAAAGGTACACAACGCCGAAGAAGGCAGAGGTTATGTCAGAGAACAGTTTAACCTTTGGATGTCCAATTCCGACCGGCAAAGCTATTATGGTCCGCAAGGTGATTTTGAACATCAGTTCGGCGTCTATCAGGATGAAAAGGACGGTAAAAGCACGGACAAAGCCAGAGAGATGTATCTGAAAATCTTCAAAGAATTTTTAACGTTTGAAATTGGCGGTGAGAAAACGGATCTTTCCGACGCCATATCTCCTGACTTTAAACTGCCGACAACGGTAAATATGCCGCTGCGGCGAAAAACCGCCGAACGTTAAAGCCGGTTTGAAAACAAAAAAATCCGCCGAGAAACCGGCGGATTTTTTACGTTCTTCAGATTGCCCGACTAGAAGTTGGCAATGCGGGCCAGTGCCTCTTCAACCTTGGCCTTATTGTCCAGCGCCTCGGCCTGACGGCGTTTTTCTTCCTCAACAACCGCTGCCGGCGCACGTTCGACAAAGCTCGGATTGCCAAGCTTGCGGGCATAGCCCTCAAGGTTTTTGTTCAGGCTTTCCAATTCTTTATTCAAGCGTTCGCGTTCGGCGGCAAAATCAACCACGCCTTTCAACGGCAGCAGAATAACGGCTTCTTTGAAAACGGCCTGAGCCATATCGGAAGTGATATCGCCGTCATAGGCTTCAATTTTCTCCAGACGAGCCAGCGAACGGATAATGTTGCCGAAGCTCTCCAGATGGCCGATTGATTCCGCATTGGCGCCTTTAAGCAAAACCGTCAACTTTGAAGAGGCGGGAATGTTCATTTCCGCGCGCAGAGAACGAACGGAAGAAATCAATTCAATGGTCCAGTCAATATCGTTCAGCGCGGTTTCGTCAACCGTATCGTTTAACGGCCACGGCGCCTTAATCAGCTCACAGCAGCGCTTGTCTCCGCTTTCGTTCCACAGTTCGGTGGTGATGAAAGGCATAAACGGATGCAGAATAATCAGAATACGGTTCAAAACCCAGGCGAAAGCGGCGCGGGTTTCGGCCTTTTCCGCTTCGTTATCGCCGTAGAAAATCGGCTTAATCATTTCAATGTACCAGTCGCAGAAAGAGCCCCAGACAAACTGATAAACGTCATTGGCCGCATCGGAAAAACGAAAAGCGTTCAGATTGGACGTCAGTTCTCTGGTCGTCTGCTTAACCTTGGCAATAATCCACTTGTTGACCGAATGTTTGACTGCGGTTTCGTTAAAACCTTCAACCAAACGACATTCGTTCATTTCGCCAAAGCGAGCCGCATTCCACAGTTTGGTAGCAAAGTTGCGGTAACCGGCAATGCGGTTTTCGCTCATATTAACGTCGCGTCCCTGGGTTTCCATGGCCGCCATGAAGAAACGCAGCGCATCGGCACCGTATTTTTCAATGGTTTCCATCGGATCGACGGTATTGCCTTTGGATTTTGACATTTTGCGCCCCTGCTCGTCACGAACCAGACCGTGAATATAGCATTTTCTGAACGGAACGCGTTTCATCATATACATACTCATCATCATCATACGGGCGACCCAGAAGAAGATGATGTCAAAACCAGTAACCAGAACCGAGGTCGGATAAAAAGTGTCCAGAAATTCGGTCTTGTCCGGCCAGCCCAAGGTGGAAAAAGCCCACAGGCCTGAGGAGAACCACGTGTCCAGAACATCGGTTTCACGCGTCAGTTCTTCGCGTCTGCCATAAAACGTATCGGCAGCCGCCTGCGCTTCTTCGGCATTTTCTTCGCAAAAGATGTGACCGTCGGGACCATACCAAATCGGCATCTGGTGTCCCCACCAAAGCTGACGGGAGATGCACCAGGGCTGAATGTTGCGCATCCATTCGAAATAGGTCTTTTCATAGGACTTCGGAACAAATTCCATCTCGCCGTCTTCAACCGCGCGAATGGCTTCTTTGGCCAAAGTCGGTGCATCGACAAACCACTGGTCGGTCATTAGCGGCTCAATAACCACGCCGGAACGGTCACCGTAAGGAATAACCATCGGGTGATCTTCAATCTTGTCCATCAACCCCATTTCAGTCAGCGTTTCAATGGTTTTGGCGCGAGCTTCCATGGTGGTCATCCCGGGATAGGGCGTGTTTTCGTTCAGCGTCGCATCCGGATTCAGCACGTTGATCATCGGCAGATTGTGGCGTTTGCCGACCTCAAAGTCGTTAAAGTCATGCGCCGGCGTAATCTTCACCGCGCCGGTGCCTTTTTCGGGATCGGCGTGCTCGTCGGCAATAATCGGAATGGACCGGTTGATAATCGGAATGACGCAGTTCTTGCCGATCAGGTGTTTGAGCTTTTCATTTTCCTTGGAAACGGCTACGGCTGTATCACCAAACATGGTTTCCGGACGCGTGGTGGCAATATGGATATATTGTCCGTCTTCACCCTCAATCGGATATTTGTAATAATACATTTTGCCGACGGTTTCCTTTTGGACAACCTCCAAATCGGAAACAGCCGTCATAAATTTGGAATCCCAGTTGACCAGTTTTTTGGCTTTGTAAATCAGGCCGTCTTTATACAGGTTGACAAAGATTTTGCGAACAGCGCGCGACAACCCCTCGTCCATGGTAAAACGTTCGCGCGACCAGTCGCAGGAAGCCCCCAAACGGCGCAACTGCTTACAAATGGTGCCGCCGCTTTGTTCTTTCCATTTCCAGACGGTTTCAACAAATTTTTCACGCCCCAGGTCATGGCGGGTAATCCCCTCTTTGGCCAGATTGCGTTCAACCACCATCTGAGTGGCAATGCCGGCATGGTCGGTGCCCGGCTGCCATAAGACCTTTTTGCCCAGCATACGGTTATAGCGGACGAGAATGTCCTGCAGGGTGTCATCCAACGCATGCCCCATGTGTAGCACTCCTTTGACGTTCGGCGGCGGAATAACGATTGAAAAAGCCTCCGATGACGAGCGCATATCAGGCTTGAAAGCGCCGCTCTGCTCCCATTTTTCATAAATTTTTTCTTCAAAGTCTTTAGGATTGTAATTTTTTTCCAACATTGATTATTTCCTGTTTTTACACTTTTTATAAATTTCTTAAACCGCAAAATGCCCTCAAAAATTAATTTGGGGGCAATAAAAAAACACAGGCCGGCAACTAAAGAAATAGCTATTTGCCAACCTTTGCCATCACTCGTTCAATTTCTTTTTGAACGGCATTTTCGACCACGCTCGGAAGGTTGGCGTCAAGCCATTCTTTGGTCTGCGCCTCAATTTCTTCCTTGGCAAAGGCAATGATGTCTACATTTGCCGCCAGCTCGTCACTGACGGTTGAAGAGATTATCTCGCGGATAACGTTTTCGACGACCTGCTCAATGGTTTTGGAACCCTCTCCGAGAAACTTGACTGCGCTGAAGTCCGCAACAGCCGGCGCGGCAGTTTCGGCAGCGGCAATGTCTTCTTTCTTCTCGGCAAACATCTTGGCAAAGTTGCTGATGATGTTGGCGGAAACGTCCGCAGCGTCATCTTCGGCAGAGTTTTGAACCGTTTCTTCGATTTTCGGCAGCCCGTTTTCTTCCGGCGCCTTTTCTTCAACTGTTTTTGCAGCGGCAGTCGGCGCTTTGGGCTCGGTATCGGCATAAATTACCTTTGATGCCGAGTTTAATATTTCATCTATATTGGCAGAAACATCATCTCTGTCGTTTGCCGGTTTGTCAACGGGCGCTTCCGCAGGCAAAGAATCAAGCTCTTCAATTTCAAAAACCGGGGAATCGGAAAGATGATCCAGCGGATCGGCCTCATCTTCGACCGGCACAGCTTCAACTTTTGCTTCTTCATCCGCAGGCAGGACAATTGCCGACACGGGCGCTTCCGGTTTTGAAACGGCCGGAACAGAATCTACGGCAACAGGCTGAACGTTATTTTTGCTCTCATCCGCGGCAACAGGCACCTCCGGAAGATCGTCAAGATTAAGGTCTTCCAGATTGGCATCAACGTCATCCAGCTTCAAATCAATATCTTCGTTTTCAGACGAAGAATCATTCAGACTGCTCAACAGCGGATCGCCGTCATCAATAATCATGGCTTTGGACAGATTGTAAACATCTTCTTCCGGTTCAGGCTCAGCCGTTTCGGTCTGAGACACAACAGCCGCAGGTTTGGAAGCGGAAACCGGCGCCGGCGTTTGCGGCGGAACGGGAGCCGTTGCCGAGGTGGCATTGCCGGCCTGGCCTTCGGCATCCTTGTCCAAAATGTCTTTGATTGAAGATAGGATGTCTTCCATTGATAAATCTTCTTGCTTTTCTTCAGCCATCTTCTTTGTTTCCAATTAAAATTATACCTGTTATTTAGATTAACAATATTTTTTTATTAATCAATAGATAATGACAGCCACTTACCTTTTGTATCCTGATAATATTCGTCGGCATTATACAGTTCAACGTCAAGTTTCAGGTCTTCGGCCGTCAATTTGCCCATGGCCAACAGCAGGTTCATACCGGAAACATAATAGTCGCGGCGAGCCTTGACTTCTTCAACATTGGAATTGAGCAGTTCCTGATAAGCGTCCAATACGTCAAGAATCGTACGGTTACCGAGCGCTTCTTCTTTTTGAACACCGTCAAGCGCAATTTCGTTGGCTTTGACCTGTTCAATGATGGATTTGATTTTAGAATCGTTGGAAACCATATATTCCCAAGCGCTGGTCACGGTTGCCCGGACTTCGCGTTCGGTTTCAAGCAATTGCTCCTGCGCCTGCCATTTCAGATATTTGCTCTGGCGGATTTTGGCGCGATTTTCGCCGGCATCGTACAGAGGAACCGTCATATTAACGCCGATTTCGAGGTTGTCGGTCTTATCCGTGCCGGCCTTGCGTTCATAATCCGCATAGTTCTTGGTGGCAGAACCGTCCAAGGTAACGGAAGGCAACAAGGCGCCGTTATTGACGGCAACCGTATATGACGCTGCGTTAAACAGGTTTTTATACTGTTTGATGGAATAGTTGTTATCCATGGCAAAAGTCATGGCTTCGTTAATGTTTTTGGGCAGCATTCCCGAAATGGACTTCGGTTCTTCCAGATTTTCAGGCTCAGAGCCGATTACTCTGGTATAAACCGCTTTGGAAGCGGCCAGCGTTCCCTCGGAGGCAATGCGGTCGGAAACGGCCTGAGCATGACGCGCCCGCGCTTGGGAGACGTCGGTTCTGGTTACCTCGCCGACGTTAAAACGCTGAATGGTTTCGTCCAGACGCTTTTTCAACAACTGTTCATTATTTTTCTGCAGTTTGACAATGGCGGTGTCGCGGAGAACGTCCATATAGGCGGTCGCGGCTTCCAGAAAAACGCTCTGTTCGACATTATACAAACTGTTCTGTCCGGCGCGAACCTGGCTGTCCGCGGCCTTGACGCTGTTCATGGTCTGAAAACCGTTAAAAAGCGGCTGGGTAATTTTGGCACCGATGGATGTCTGGTCATTATCGTTGGTGGTGTCGCCGACCTTGTTGTTTTTGGTTTTACCGTTAGCGTCGGTATAACCGGCCGTCAACGCTATTGTCGGACGGTATCCGGACCGGGCAATGGCCACGTTTTCATCGACGGACCGCTGATAAGCGCGCTGAGACTGCAGGGTCGGATTGGTTTTATAAGTTTCGCTCAAGGCCTCGAAAATATTCTGCGCCTGAGCCGTACCCGAAATGGCGGTTGCCATCAGCAAACCGGCAAGAAAAGTCTTTTTCATATATTTCAACCTCTGATATATTCAAAAAAAGTTAAGGCAATTATATTTAATTGTGTTTATTTTGCAACGTTATTTGTTAAAAATCCATAACTAAAACATTTATTGTTGCAAATAATGTCATATGTTATTAACTATATTTCAAACAATTTCTTCTAGGGTGTGGGATAAACAAGTATGTATTGACAAATTTAAGGAGATGACATTGAGCAAAAAAGATTCTGCCATAATCAGCGAAATTGACAAGGCCAGATTAAAACTTTCTATCGAACATTACATCAAATATTTCATCGGCAAAAGAACCAGCGAAATTAACAAGGAAGAGGCGCTTAACGCCATTGCGCTGGCAGTCAGAGAATTTGCGATGGACAAGATGTATGAAACCATGGCACGTTATAACAAATGCAACACCAAGAGAATTTATTACCTCTCGGTGGAATATCTGATCGGACGTTCCCTTGAAAACAACCTGCATTCGCTGGGGCTGTTTGACATTATGAAAGACATTAAGATTGAAGGAATGCCCGATATTTCTCTGCAGGAAATCTTTGACACCGAATATGACCCGGCACTCGGCAACGGCGGCCTCGGACGTTTGGCCGCATGTTATCTGGACTCCATGGCTTCTCTCGGCATCCCCGGGTTCGGTTACGGCATCAACTATCAGTACGGCCTGTTTAAGCAAAAGTTTGAAAACGGTTATCAGGTTGAACAGGCGGATACCTGGCTCGGCGAAGATTCTCCGTGGCAGTTTGCCCGCCCCGACCGCACTGTCCGTATTCCGATCGGTGGCGACGTCGAGGTTATGGACGACGGCAACGGCAACAAAAACTATATCTGGATGAACACCAAAAACATTTACGGTGTTCCTTACGATTTTCCGATTGTCGGCTACAACGGCAAAGCCGTTAACTATCTGCGTCTGTTTTCAGCCAAGACTGACGACGAACTCGACATCAACATCTTTAACGAGGGCGGTTACATCGACGCGGTAAAAGACAAAATCGCCACCGAAACGATTTCCAAGGTTCTGTATCCGTCCGATGCCGTAGAATCCGGTAAAAAACTGCGTCTGACCCAGCAGTATTTCTTTGTTTCCTGCGCAATGCAGGACATCATCCGCCGTTTCCTCGAAAAGAGCAACGACTTCAAGCACCTGCCGGACATGGTCTGCGTTCAGCTGAACGATACGCACCCGGCAATCGCCATTCCCGAAATGATGCGTCTGCTGGTTGACATTCACGGTCAGGACTGGGACAGCGCCTGGGACATTGTCACCAAAGTTTTTGCCTATACCAACCATACGTTGCTGCCTGAAGCGCTGGAAACCTGGCCGGCCCGCATTTTCCAGGAACTCCTGCCCAGACATTTGCAGATTATCTATGAAATAAACCGTCGCTTTATTGAATTTGCCAAGGAAAAATTCGGCAATGATTCCGAAAAGCTTAACAAGGTTTCCATTGTGGTCGGCGACGGCGAAAACCAGATTATCCGTATGGCCAACCTGTCCATTGTCGGTTCATTCTCGGTTAACGGCGTGGCCAAACTGCACTCTAATCTGATTAAGACCAAACTGGTGCCTGAATTTTATGAATTGTGGCCGGAAAAATTCACCAACGTCACCAACGGCATTACGCCGCGCCGCTGGCTGCTGCACGCCAATACGGCTCTGGCGGCTCTGATAACTTCCAAAATCGGCGACGGCTGGGTTACCAAGCTGAGCGATCTGGAAGGTCTGCTGGATTATGCCGACGACGAAAAATTCACCAAAGAATTCAACGACATCAAAAAAGCCAACAAAGAACGTCTGGCCAAAATCATATACAAAACCAACAATATTCTGGTTGACCCCAACAGCATGTTCATTGTGCATGCCAAACGCATCCACGAATATAAACGCCAGCTGATGACCATTTTGCAGGTTATCGGCGATTATCTGGCCATTATTAAAGACAACGCCAAACCCAAATGTCCCAAGAC
Organism: uncultured Alphaproteobacteria bacterium; assembly: GCA_944390895.1. Classification (GTDB taxonomy): domain Bacteria; phylum Pseudomonadota; class Alphaproteobacteria; order RF32; family CAG-239; genus CAJLXD01. The sequence goes on along the minus strand of CALXRQ010000017.1, from coordinate 4,573 downwards.
ATATATTTTTGCGGGCAAAGCGGCGCCGTCTTACAATTTTGCCAAACTAATCATCAAGCTGATCAACAACGTTGCCGAAGTGGTCAACAACGACCCGGCCGTCAACGATATGATTAAGGTGGTCTTTATTCCCGACTATAAGGTTTCACTGGCAGAAGTCCTGATTCCGGCCGCCAACGTCAGCGTCCAGTCTTCCACCGCCGGCTTTGAAGCCAGCGGCACCGGCAATATGAAGTTTGCCCTCAACGGCGCTCTGACTTTAGGCACGCTTGACGGCGCCAACATCGAAATCAGAGAAGAGGTCGGCGACGAAAACTTCTATCTGTTCGGCCTGACAGAAGACGAAATTCAGAAAATGCGCAAAACATATAATCCGCGTTCAATCTATGACAACAACAACTATATCAAACGCATATTGAACGCCATCAATTCCAACATGTTCTGCGAGAAAGACTATGTTCTGCTGTTCAAGCCGATTTTCGAAGAACTGCTTAACCGCGATTATTATTTCGTTCTTGCCGATTTGGAAGCTTTCAGCAATAAGCTGCATGAAGTGGAACATGATTTTCTGGATAAGAAAAAATGGGCCAAAATGGCAATCAACAACGTTGCCCGCATCGGTAAATTTACCAGCGACCGCGCCGTGGAAGAATATGCCGAGAACATTTGGCATATCAAACCGTGCTGAACGCAAGAATGATTATTATCCCAAACAAAACCCCGGTTTAACCCGGGGTTCTTTTTTATCCAAACCGAAAAACGATTTTATGATCTGCCGCCTCTGCCTGACACGGGAAATCTGTCGTCTCTGCCTGACGTAGGAAGCATTCCGTCCTGTTCCAGCGCCCGACGTCCAAGCGCAGCACGCTGCCGGTTGCGGCCGGGAATATATTCCATATCGACGATAACATGGTTGTCGATGTTTACGCCGTAATCTTTTTCCAGGTTGGTGACAATCTGATTGATATAAGCTCGGGTCTTTTTATAGTGGCTGCTCAAAATATCGTCACGCTGCTTCAGATCCGCGGCTTTATTTTCATCCAAGCCCTGCATCAGAGTTCCGAGCTTTTTATCAATCAGGAAAACCTGTTTGTTATATTCTTCTTTGTAAAAATCCAGTTTTTCCTTATCGCTCAGACTTTCAAACATCGGGTCTTCGTTATATTTTTTCAGCACGGCCACAAAAGCCATACCGCCGGCCAGTTCGCGAACGGCGTCACTTTCTTCCTTGACCGCAGGCAAACCGGTATGCGGATCTTCGTTGGCCGGGCTGGACGGAACCACCTTGCCCATAATGTTGTTTTCATAAAACTGGTTAAATTTCTTAAAGCGCAGTTCTTCTCTCGCCGCTGCCGCCTCAACACCGCGTCCGCGATCATCCATATCTTTAATCATCTTAAACAGCGGATGCGCCGGATCAGTGATATGATCTCTTTTGACAACCTGTTTCATTTCGGCGGAAAGACGGCGGTAGTATTCCTTCAGCTTCTCCGGATCGTCGTTATTTTCCTTCGCCTTGTCAATCAGCAGTTGCCATTCTTTTCTTTTAAGGTTGATGCCGGTCGGAACCATAAGCTTTTTGCCGCAGGCTTCAATAAATTTGGCCTTAAACTGCATACCGCCCTCATAACGACAGTGCGTAAAGCCGTTTTCCTTGCCGCAAGCCAACACCTCTTCCCACATAAAGACTTCGCCGCTGTTCATTTTCGGAGTCAGCAACTGAACATGCAGCCCCATGCCATTGGGACCGGGAACAAGCTCCGCGCGGATACCGAACTCATAGTTCGGATTAACGTGTCCTTTTTTGTCTTCCTGCGGACCGTCCCTTTTCTGGTCAGCATCCTTAAAGACCAGCATTTCCCATCCGGTACTGGTACTGCGAATGCTGTAAGCGCGGGTAAGGTCTTTCTGATTGGCCTTTACATAGCCGTCCATATAGCTGCGGATATTGTCCAGATTGGCACCTTTGTTTTTAGCCTTCTGCGCTTTCTGTTCTTTTTCCACGCGTTTTTGATCTTTGATATTTTCGGCAAGTCTGCGTTTTTCTTCCAGCAGTTCTTCTTCGGAAAGGCCTTCGCTTCTGATCTTCCGAACCGGTTCGGGCGCAGCGGAATTTTCATTGTCATTGGCAGGAAGAGTTTCCGCCTCGTCCGCCATAGAAAAAGAACAGCTTTTGCCTTCGGCAGCAACTTCCTTGTCTGCGTCGGCAAACAATTCTTTAAATTCGTCGTCTTCAAACGGCGGAACGGAAATATTTTCGATGTTGTAAAAATAGCAGAAACTCAACAGTTCTTTCAGCTTCTTTTTATCCATGCCGAAGTCGTTAACAACAATTCTTCCCTGTTCAATGCGAAAATCAACGCCGGAAGGAAGCGAAACGTTAATCCCATCCCGGCCGTCTTTCTTATCGTGCGAAATACGCGGAGACTTGTCCTGATCCTGCAGCAGATCTGAAGCGATGTTGTTGTATATCAGCGGCAAATCACGCAGCGTATTGTTTTCATCATGGGCAACTTTTGAAAATTCTAAAACATGTTGTTTGTTTTCAGCCATTGAATCATATCCCGTAAATATTTATCTTTAGCATTATCATAACACAAATTGAGAAAAAAACAACTGTTTTTGACAAAATTATCGGGAGACGGATCGGAGCGCCGCCTGCTTTTGCAATTGCAGCGTCTTTTCAAGGGAAAGTTCGCCGAGCGGACGATAGTTGCCGTGTTTATCCTTATGATAGCCGCAGCTTTTTCCATCGGACTTTTTTATAAACAAACCGGAACCGTTATAATGGCATTCGGTCAGAAATACGTCGTCAGGAAAGCGCTCTATGGCGCGAAATCCTTCGCCGCCGTTAATGTATTGCAGCAAAATATTGTCACCACCCTCTTCTTTGTGCCATTCAACGGTACCCGGTATCAACTCCTCGCAAATGCACATATCCTGATCATATTGGTGATTAATTTTCATAACGATAATCTCCGAAAATACTTTTTCTTCATATTTAGACATAAATAATGACAAAAATCAAGTAAAAAAAGCCCGCCGAAAACGACGGGCTTTTTGTTTTTATTTTTTCAGAACAACCACACCGGGAAGCTCTTTGCCTTCCATCCACTCAAGGAAAGCGCCGCCCGCCGTTGAAATGTAACTGAATTTATCGGCCACACCGGCATTTTCCAGCGCGGAAACGGTATCTCCGCCGCCGGCAACCGTCATCAAGCGGCCTTCCTGCGTCAGAACCGCCGCACGATCGGCAACCTTGTTGGTTGCATTGTCAAACGGCTTGAGTTCAAACACGCCCAAAGGACCGTTCCAAACCAGAGTTTTGCATTCATCAAGCTTTTTGTTGATGGAATCAATGGTCTTGGCACCGACATCCATCAAAATCCAGCCTTCGGCCGGAATATGTTCCAAATCGACGGTTTTGTGCTCGGCATCGGCTTTGAACTCTTTGGAAACAACAACATCCAGCGGCAAAACGATTTCGCAGTTATTGGCTTTGGCGGTAGCCATAATTTCCTTAGCGGTGTCCAGCATATCCATTTGAACCAGAGAATTGGCTTCGTTGACCGTATCCACGCCGCTGGCTTTCATAAAGGTATGAGCCATACCGCCGGAAATGACCAGCTTGTCTACTTTTTTGACCAGATTGTTCAGCAAATCAAGCTTGGTTGAAACTTTGGAACCGCCGACAACAGCCATCAACGGGCGTTTGGGGTCATTCAGGCCTTTGGACAGAGCGTTGACTTCTTCTTCCATCAGCAAGCCCATTGCCGCCGGACGCAGTTTGGCTGCGGCAACCATGGAGGCGTGAGCGCGGTGCGCGGTCGAAAAAGCGTCAGAAACATACAGATCTGCCGGTTTTACCAGTTCTTCGGCAAACTTTTCATCGCCTTTTTTCTCTTCGTTGTAGAAACGGAGATTTTCGAGCAACAGCACTTCATCATTCTTCATGGCTTTGATAGCGGCTTCGACTTTCTCGCCGATGCAGTCGTCAACAAAAACGACATGCTTGCCCAGAGCTTTTTCCAAATCTTTAACGATGTGGCTCAAAGAGTTGGCCATATCGCCTTTGCCTTCAGGACGTCCGAAGTGAGAAATGACAACCACTTTGGCTCCCTTGTCCATCAGCAGTCTGATGGTCGGAACCGTGCGATCGATGCGGGCGGTATTGGTTACGTGAAAGTTCTCGTCCATCGGAACGTTGAGGTCAGCGCGCAGCATGACGACTTTGCCGTTCAGATCGCCTAAGTCTTTGATTGTTTTATATTCAGTCATTAGTTTTCCTTTGCAAAAAAACAAAACCCCCTTGGCGAACCAAGAGGGTTTGCAGTATTTTGATTATCCGTTTACTTTAGCCATGTGGGCAACAAGGTCAAGAACCTTATTAGAATAACCCCACTCATTGTCATACCAGCTGACAACCTTAACAAAAGTCGGGGTCAGCTGAATGCCGGCTTTGGCGTCGAAAATAGAAGTGCGGGCATCACCTAAGAAGTCAGCCGAAACAACCTGATCTTCGGTATAACCCAAAATACCTTTGAGTTCGCCTTCAGCAGCTTTCTTCATGGCA
>CALXRQ010000016.1 GCA_944390895.1 uncultured Alphaproteobacteria bacterium | reverse complement strand
TACCGATGATAATGCCGGCCACGATATTAATAAAGGTTATCAGCAGACCGGCAATAGCGTCTCCGCGGACAAACTTGGAGGCACCGTCCATGGCACCGTAGAATGCGCTTTCCTTCGACAAATCTTCGCGGCGTTTGCGGGCTTCGTCTTCATTAATCAGCCCCGAGGATAAATCGGCGTCAATCGCCATCTGCTTGCCGGGCATGGCATCCAAGGCAAAACGGGCGGCAACTTCGGCAATGCGCCCCGAACCTTTGGTAATGACCACGAAGTTTACCAAGACCAAAATGGCAAAAACAATAACGCCGATGACAAAATTGTTGCCCATGATAAATCCGCCGAAAGCCTTGATGACCTCACCGGCGGCATCCGGCCCCATATAGCCTTTGGATAAAATCAGGCGGGTGGAAGCCAGGTTCAAGGCCAGACGATACATGGTCGTTATCAGCAAGACCAGCGGAAAAGCGCTGAACTCGGTCGGCTTTTCGATGAAGATGGCCGTCATCAGCACCAGACAGGAAATGGTTATTGACAAAGCCAGCGAAATGTCCAGCAGCCAGGCCGGCATCGGCATAATCAAAATAACCAGCATCAAAATAATGGCCAGCGCAAAGAAAATGTCTCCGCGTTTGGTGGCTCCGATCAGCATTTCCTTAAAGGATTTATTGCCGAACATATTATTTTGAATCATTTTTGCCATCTTTGTCCGTTATCAGTTGCCGGAAGCAATATCAAAGCCCTCGGCTTCGTATTGTTTCAGTTTGTTGCGCAGCGTCCGAATCGAAATGCCCAATATCTGAGCGGCAACCGTACGATTGCCCATGGTATGCTTCAGCGTGTCTATAATCAGGTTGCGTTCCATACCGGCCAGCGTCGTTCCCTGCGATACGGCAGCAGCCGGTTTTGTCGAAGAATCCGTTTTATTGATTATGGAATCGGCATCATCCAAAATGACCGCATCCGCCTCAATTTCTTCCTGCGTGCTTAAAAGCACCGCACGGTGAACGGTATTTTCCAACTCGCGGACGTTGCCGGGCCAGAGATAGTTCATGAGTTTGTCTTCGGCCGCTTTGGAAATGACTTTCAGCGGCAGTTCGTTCAACTCGGAATATTTTTTCACAAAATGCTTGGCCAGCACGATAATGTCATCCGGGCGGTCTTTCAGCGAGGGGATGTTGATGTTGACCACATTCAGACGATAATATAAGTCCTGACGAAAAGTTCCGTTTTTGACCGCTTCATCAAGGTTGCGGTTGGAAGTGGCTATAATGCGGGTGTTAACCTTGATCGGTGCGCGGCCGCCGATGCGGTCGATCTCCTTTTCCTGAATGGCGCGCAACAGTTTGGCCTGAATGCTGATGTCCATTTCGGAGATTTCATCAAGCAGCAGGGTGCCGTCGGAAGCTTCCTCAAACTTGCCGATACGACGGGAAACCGCACCGGTGAACGCGCCTTTTTCATAACCGAACAATTCGGATTCGAGCAGCGTTTCGGGAATGGCGGCACAGTTGACGGCCACAAATTTTTTGTTGGCGCGTTTGGAATTGTCGTGAATGAAACGGGAAAAAATTTCCTTACCGGTTCCGGAAGCGCCGGTTAATAAAACATTGGCCTCCGACGGAGCTATCTGCTTGGCCATTTTCAGCACCGCTTCGGTTTTTTTGTCGCCGTAGATCAGGGCGTGGTTTTCACGCGTAGCCGCAGCCAAAACCGCACCGATCAGTTCGGGATCCGGCGGCAGGGGAATATATTCTTTGGCACCGGCCTTGATGGCCTTTACCGCCAACGAGGGGTCATTGGCAACGCCGCAGGCAACCACCAAAACATTAATTCGCTCGGCTTCCAGAGACTTGATAAAACGATAGATGTCAAGCTTGACATCCATCATCACCAATTCCACGGATTTTCCCGAACGCAGAATTTCCAGGGCGGAATCTTCGTTATCGGCCAAAGAAACATGACCACCCTGAGCGATGGCGATTTTACTTGCCGCTCCGATCTGACCGTTTAATGTTCCGACAATCAGCAGTTCCACTTTTATTACCTCTTACTTGCCGGCTTTGACGATTTCGGTCATGGTAATGCCCAGCTTGTCATCAACAACGACAACCTCGCCGCGGGCGACCAGATTGTTGTTGACGTAAACGTCTATCGCCTCGCCGACCTTACGATCCAATTCAATAATGGCGCCTTTATTCAAGTTCATCAGCTGGCTGACTTTCATCCGGGTCTTGCCCAGAATGGCCGAAACTTTAACCGGAATATCGTACACGGCTTCCAAATCACTGGTCGAGCTCGGAATGTTAAAATCTTCAATGTCGTTTTCCGAACGCAAAACCGGTTCGTCTCCGTTGACGACTCCGTCGTTTAATTCATTAAGTTCTAAATTTTTATCCATTTTCCCCTCTTTGATAAAAAAATCGGCTTTAATTGTTAAAGCTTAGTTTTTCTGACGGTTTTCTTCAAGTAAATTATCAACCTTTTCAAGCATTTTATTGCTGTCGCGTTCCACGCCGCCGTTCTCCCAGACAACCCGGCAATCAGACAAAGCCAGCGTATTGTCCTTATGCAGCGAAATTTTGCCTTCAAAATCGTGTTTGTTGGCCAGAGCGGCAATCGTTTCCTGCACGAAAGGAAGCATTTCCGGATTGAAATAAAAAGCCAGCTTGGCCTCGTCCTTAAAGTTTCTGAAATTTTCCTTCAGAAAATCTTTCACCAATGCCTGCGAATTTTCCTTTTCCAATACCGGAACCAGTTTGTGAATGGCGGCCCGGGCAATGTCCACGGCCTGATTTTCAAGCGCACATTCCTGTTCGCCGGCGTTGGCTGCCAGCATCAGCAGACGATTGTTAATTTCCTCCAAAAGCGCCGTGTTACGGTCTTCCGTTTCGCTCCGGGCCGCTTTGAAGCCATTTTCATAGGCCTTTTCCTCCGCTTCGCGGACACGGGCGGCAAGCTCTTCCTCACTGTAGGTCTTTATTTCTTCCGCCTCGGCCTCGACGATTGTCTTCGGTTCGGAAAAGGAAACGTCTTCAACCACAGGCTCGACAACAACGTCAGGAACGATTTCAGCCGCTTCCGGTTCGGAGGGACGCTCCTCGCCGATAACAAAATTATCAAACTGAAATTTCCGAAATTCAACCATTCATACAGCCCTTGAAACCGGCTTAATAGATAAGCTCGTCATTATCCTTGCCTTCGCTGATAACAATTTCACCGGAATTGGACAACTCTTTGGTGGTGGTAACGATATACTGCTGAGCCTCTTCAACATCGCGCAGGCGAACCGGTCCCATTGCCTCCATATCTTCCTTGATGATCTTGCCGGCACGGGAAGACATATTGTTGAAGAAGAGGTCTTTAATGGTATCGGAAGCGCCTTTCAGGGCAATCGCCAGCTTGTCTTTATCAACATTGCGCAGCAGCACCTGAATACCCTGAGCGTCAACCCGGATAAGGTCTTCAAAGGTAAACATAAGAGATTTGACGCGGTCGGCACTTTCACGGTTACGTTCTTCCAAAGCTTCCATAAAGCGGGTTTCGGTATTGCGGTCCAAAGAGTTGAAAATATCGGCGATAAGTTCGTGAGAATCGCGGCGCGAAGATTTGGACAGATTGCTCATAAACTCTTTGCGCAGGGTCTTTTCCAAACCGTCCAAGACTTCTTTCTGAACGGAATCCATCCGCAGCATACGCATGACGATTTCCATGGCAAAATTTTCCGGCAGCAGCGCAATAACCTTGGCCGCATGCTCCGCCTTGATTTTCGACAAGATAACCGCAATGGTCTGCGGGTATTCGTTTTTGAGATAATTGGCCAGAACGTGCTCGTTGACATTGCCGAGCTTATCCCACATGGTACGGCCGGCCGGTCCGCGGATTTCTTCCATAATGACGGATACGCGATCTTTGTCCAGCGCCTTGCCCAACAGGCGTTCGGTGCTTTCGTAAGTTCCCATCAGCATACCGGTGTTGGATATGCGATCCATAAACTCTATAAAAAGCTGTTCGACGACATTGGAGTTGACCTTGCCGAGGCTGGCCATAACCACCGAAAGCTCTTTGATTTCCTCGTCATCCATCAGCGAAAACAAGGTTGCCGAACGTTCTTCGTTCAGCGAAAGCATCAGGATCGCGGCTTTCTGCTGGCCGGAAATCAAGTTATAATCATCAATAACGTTTTGCTTCATTACACCATTTTCCCACTAGCTGTTGTCATTGGAATAGAGCCATCCGCGGATGATATTGACCGCAGCTTCCGGATTTTTCTCAATGAGATCGTTAATCTTCTTCAGCGACGAAACCTTAATCCGTCCGTCTACTTTGTTAATATTGACCAGTTCATCCAGCTCTCCGTCATTTTCATTGAGGAAATTGGAAAGCAAAAGATTGTCGTCTTCAGGATTTTCACCAAGCAAGCGCCCTTCTCCTCCGGCAGCCGCTCCGCTGTCAAATGCATTGTTGATAAGCGGGCGGATTACTAACAATATTACCAAAATTGCAACCAAAGCAACACCCAGACCTTCGGCTATGCGAATCAGTTCATCCTTGGTAAATCCAAAGATCAGGATTTCCTTGACCGTTTCAGGCTCTTCGGAAATGCTGGCAAACTTCATATTTTCCACCTCAACGACATCACCGCGGTTGGCATCATAACCGACGGCCGATTTGACCAGCGCCGTCAACTGCTCCATTTCCTCTTTGGTGCGGTCCCGATAAACCCTTTTGCCTTCGGCGTCTTTTTCATAAACGCCGTCAACCATTACGGCAACGGTCAGACGTTTGACCGTACCGGCATTTTTGACCTTGTTGCGGACAACCTTGGATATTTCATAATTAATGGTTTCCTCGGTCTTGGAGTTTTGGTTGAGCAGCCCCGCGCCCGGCGTTACCGTATCGCCGTTGGGAATGTTCTGAGCAACCGACACCGGCCGTTCGCCGCTGTTGGTTATGCCCTCTTCGGTGATGGTGGCCTGCGAACGCACGACCTGAGAATCGGGATCGTAGATTTCCTCGTTGGTGACGACCTGATCAAAATCCATTTCGATATTGACCTGCGCCTGCGCTTTGCCGGGGCCGACCGTCCTTTCCAACAGATTTTGCACCTTTTGAGCCAGCTTGCGCTCCTGTTCAAGGCGCATGACCTCGTTGGTGGCATTATTCTGCATTTCTTCGTCTTCGTAATTGTTGGTCAGCAGATTGCCGGCACTGTCGACAATCGCCACGTTTTTGACTTCAAGTTTCGGCACCGCGGCGGCAACCAGCTTCTGGATAGACTGGATTTCTTTGAGGCCGAGCTTTCCTTTGGTCGTTTTGATTACAACCGAAGCCGACGGCGGCTGTTCTTCCCTCGAAAACATCTCGCGTTTGGGCAGCACCAAATGGACTCTGGCGCTTTTAATATTATCCACCGAACGAATCGTACGGGCAAGCTCGCCTTCCAGCGCCCGGATCAAATTGACATTCTGCACAAAGTTGGTTGATCCCAGCGCATCGGTGTTGTCAAAAATTTCATAACCGACGTTTGAGCCTTTGGAAGCCAGAGCGATTTCTGCGGTATCAACCCGCATTTTGTTTACCTGATCCTGGGGAACCATAACTTCGGTGCCGTTCTTGGTCAAACGGTATTTGATGTTGGCGGCATCCAGCCGGGCGACGATCTGCTTGGCATCTTCCAACTCCAGATCCGTATAGAGCACGGCATAGTCAACCGAGTTCATCTGCGTGGCAATATAGGCAAAAAAACTGATTAAAAAGATTATGATTGCCGAAAGTGACGCCAATCTCCCGGGCGACAAATTCTTAATACTCTGCAAAAAGTTATTCACTTAAGATTCCCCAATCTTACTTTTAAGCCGAAGCTCATTAATAAAAATATTTCCCTTAGCTATTAAATAACTTAAAAATCCGTTTAGTGAAACGATATTTTTAAATATTCACAAGCCGCGCCCGGTCTTTTGCCTTTCAACGCACAAAAAAAAGCCCCGTCTCCGCGGACGGGGCCAAACTTTAGGATTGTTTTGTCAGCTGTGCATATTTTAGATCAGACGGGTCAGTTCGTCCAACATTTCATCAGCCGTGGTGATGATTTTGGTTGATGCCGAGTATGCACGCTGGGTTACAATCATATTCGAGAACTCGGTTGCCAAGTCAACGGTCGAAGATTCAAGCGCGTTGGAAGTGATTTCTCCGGCGCCGTTGGTTCCGGCCTGTTTCAGCAGAGCCTGTCCCGAACTGTCGGTCTCAATCCAGGCGTTGCCGGTCAGAGCTCCCAAACCGTTGGTGTTGGCAAAAGTTGCCAACGGGAGAATGGCAATCGGACGAGTTTCACCATTGTCAAACTGAGCCGTTACCACGCCGTTCTCGCTGACGGTGACGCCGGAATAGCTGCCGAACTTGGCACCGTCCTGCTTGATATAGTTGGTAGTGAAGCTGCCGGACAGGCTGGTCAGACCGTCATTGGTGCCGACGTTGCCCATGCCGATGCTGATGGAAGTGCCCTGACGATAACCGTCGTTCATATTTTCCGCACCGTTGGCCCATTCAATCGACATGCTGTCGACGAAGAAGTACTTCGGCGTACCGTCGGAATTGAATCTGACGGCCGGAACCATGGCGCCGGTTTCAATGTCGGTGCCGTTGGTATTGAACTGGTTTGATATCTTGATATCGCCGTTGGTTACGTTCGTGGTCCAGGTTTTGCCTTCCAGTCTGGCCTTGCCGGTTACACCGACCAGATTTTGCATGTTAATGACGATTTCGTCACCGGTAGAAGTCGGCATAATCTCAATGCTGCTGCCGCTGGCGGTAAAGCGCTCAGGTTCGGTTACGTTTTTCTTGATGACATCTACCGTCAGGCTGACCAGCGTATTGACATTGACTTTGCCGCCCGTACCGATAGCGCTGGAAATATCAATCTGAGTATCGGTCGGAGAACCGCCGTTAATAAAGCTGAAAGTTTTGCCGTTAACGGTGAAGGTTTTGCCGGTATAATCCGTCGGATTGGTCGAGCTGAAGTCAAAACGGGCGGTGTTCTTGATATCTTCGTCAATTTCCGGGATTTCAAAAATACCGGTCGGGATACCCGTCTCAAGCACCGGATTGGCCGCGGACTGGGTGCAGGCCAAAGTTTTGCTGGCATCAATGGTCAAACCGCCGCCGGCTGCAGACTGCACAATCTGAATGCTGTTGCCGTTAGTGGTAAAGCGGTTGGCTCCCGGCAGATTGGCCTGAATGGCTTCGTTGAAGACCTTGACGAAGTCGCTCGGCGAGGTAATGCCGGTCTGCGCATCAACGGCAATGTTGCCCGGCTGAGCCGCACCGCCGTTGGTCAGGAATTCAAAGGTATAAGCTTTTCCGGTCGACTGGTCGGTAATGGTAATGGTTGAGCCGTTGGACGGGATGGACGTAAATTCCAGCTGTCCGGCCGCATAGTATACGTCTTTGGAACCGCCGTCAGATTTTTCATAGTTACCGGTCAGAATCATATTGGCCGCGCCGGACGGAACGTTTACCGACATTCCCCAGGAGTTTGAGCTTTCTTTGGTGTAGGTAATGCTCAAGTTGCTGGAGTTGCCCAGGCTGTCGTAAATCAGCGCGGAAACCGTATTTTTACCGCCGGCACTCGGAATTGACGGATCATAAATCGGATCGCTGGACGGCAGGTTGGCGCCAAAGCTCAACTGCTGGGTCGGCGTAGCGGTGCCGCCGATGTTGGAAAGGTTAATCGGCTGCAGGTTGCGGCTGTCAACAATATTGTCGTTAATGTATACGGTTGAACCGTCGGAAGCATAATAAGCTTTCATATAATTGATGCCGTTGATGTTGACGACCGTGGCGTTCGGGTTGTTGTCCCAAGGCAGCAAAGGCCAGCCCTGCGCATAGAAACCGCCGGTGTTTTTCAAATAACCGTTTTGGTCGACGCCGAAATCGCCGGCACGGGTATAAGCCCACAGGTCGCCTTCGCCGGGATTGGCCGCCTGATTGACAACGAAGAAACCGTTGCCGCTTACGGCTACCGCCGTAGAAGAGCTGTTGGCAGCCAGCAGACCCTGGACGTTGATGCCCTGCTTGGAAACCGGCTGAACGCCGCCCGGGGAATAGGAATTGGTTGAAGTCTGTTTGGTTACCAGTGTCTGGAAAGCAACGTTGTTGCCCTTATAACCGACAGTGTTTACGTTGGCGATATTGTCAGAAATAGAGCCCATCGCACTCGACTGAGCCGCCAAACCTGAAATACCTGATTGCATTGCACCAAAAATACTCATTTTTATTCTCCTAAAGTTTTATAATAGCGCATCATTTAGATGCCGTTGTTCCCGCTTTCTGTCAGAGGGGTTAAATTTTCCTCAGCTTTCTGCCGGAGGAGTTTCTTCCGTTTCACCGTCTCCGCTGCCGGCATCTCCGTTGTTGCCGGCGTCGCCGTCTTCATTATCTTCATTGTTATCCGGCGGCGTGACGTCTTTGTCAAAATAGCTGTCGTCGCGCATGGTGACGATATCGCCGAGCTGAGCCGTTACGGCATCGCCCAAGCCGATATAAACGTTGTTGGCATCGCTGGCCACGCCGGTTACCTTACCAAAAACGGTTGTGGTTACGGTTGCAGCCGTTTCACCATTGGCAACGTTGGTCGTTACCACAATCTGATAAGCGCCGTCTTCCAGCTGAATGCCGTTAGAATCCTTACCGTCCCAAGTAAATTCATGGGTGCCGGAAGAAGTGTCGCCCTTTTCGGTATAGACAATCTTGCCGTTCATATCCTTGACGGTAATTGTCGCCGAGAGAACATCTTTATCCAAAGTATAGCTGGCTTTGGCTTTTCCGCCGTCAAGAGGCATAACATCACCCAAGACCTGCGCGGTTTTGCCGATGTAAGAGACCGCCTGCGCGCCAAGGTTGGCAATGTTCAGCGACAACAGAGTATCCAATTTTTCGTTCATCTGGATGGACTGTTCAACCGCAGAATATTGCACCAGCTGGTTGGTAAATTCCGCCGTATCCATCGGATCCATCGGATCCTGATATTTCAATTGCGTCGTAAGCAGCGTCAGAAACGTGTTCATATCCGCAGAAAGCTGCTGAGAACTGCTGCTTGTGCTGTTGGTTCCGTTGCTTACGTATCCGGTTATTCCGCTAACGTCTGTCATGATTTTTCTCCCTGTAACTGCTAAACCCTGATATTAACGCCGTTTTCCGAAATCCAGTTCTGGTTTGCGGCTTCGGCACTCAGTGTTTCGGCATTGGCTTCGGTCTCAAAAACTTCGCCGATGAAACTGCGCAGTTCGGCATTGGCATCCTGACGGCGGTCGGCCTGACCGTCGCCGCGGTAGCTGAAGCTTAAGCTGCTGTCATCGGTTTGGAAACCGGCATCGTTAAATGCCTTTTCCAAAATTTGAGCATCCTTCTGCAAAGCCTCCATCGTTTCAGGACGGCTGGAAATGATATGGGCATGCAGTCTGCCCTCTTTAATCTGCATTTTTATTTCAATATGTCCCATATCTTCGGGTTTGAGGCGAACTTCAATGGTATCGACGCCTTTAACCGCAGATTTGGTAATATTTACCTTGACCTGTTCCACGGCCTCGCGGCTCATGCCTTTATAAACGTCCTTAAAAGAAGTTTCCGCGGTTTTGGCATTGGTATCAGCTTTGGCGGCATGAACAGCTTCACTACCGGCCAGACTTGCCGCATGGCCTGACACGGACGAAACGCCCGACGTTTCGCCGAGGGCCGCCGGAACCGACGCCGCATCATCTGCTGCCGCAGCCGTCTGCACAGCGGCAGCCGGAACCTGCTGAGCGACAGGAGCCGTCGGAGCATTTACTGCCGGGGACTGCATTTTGGACACTGAGGCGGGAGCCAGAAGCACATCGGAAGCTTCGGCATTGTCAGCCGCGGCAACGGCCCGGTCGATGGCAATACGGTCTTTGACCATATCCCGGGCATTGCGGTAGGAAATTTTTTCCTCTTCAACTGCAACTTCCACATTCAAAAGTTTTTCGCCGACAATTTCTTCAAGCTGCGCGGCCTGAATATCGGCGTCATCAGCCGGAATCGCCGCCTCGTCAATTGCAGCGGCGGATACTTTTTCGGCACTCCTGGTACCGGACGCCGCAACCGGCGCATTTTTAAGCGCCAGAGAAAGATTTTCATCATTTGCGGGCTGTACGTCCGCATCTTCAACGACATTTCCGACCGTTTCCTTTACCTGCGCGACAAAAGACCGATCCGCTTCAGCCGAGGGAAGCACCGGAGACTCCGGAATCTGAACCGTTTCCGCACCGGCCGCCGTTTCCGGCCGCGACTGCGGAGTTTCTGCCAGCACCGGCGCGGCATCTACGGTTTCCGCGCCGAAAATTTTCTGCGCCAGCTCAGCGCTGCCAAGCGTTTCGGTTTCTCCGGTCTGCGGATTTACAAAAGAAATTTCTTCATGAGCAGCCAGACTTTCCGGCGTCAGAACAAAATCAGCGGACGGCTTGCCGTCAACGGCAACAATCTTCAGTGAGCCGGCCGGGAGCGCTACTGCCTCCCTACCGGCTGTACCATCGCCCTTGAGAACGGCGCCATCTGCCATAACACCGTCAACTGCAGCTACAGTCTCAAAGGCATTGAACCCGTCGGCTTCTGCCGCCGGAGCTAAAGGTTCCGCCGTCGGAACGGCACTGTTTACCGCCACGGCCGCGACATCCGCAACATCGGAAGACGTTTCCTTGTTTTCGACCGGAGCCGGATCGCTGCTGGCAGGAACTTTTTCCTCCGGCGCGGCATTACAGACATCGTCTTTCTTAGAAACTTTTTTATTTTCGGAGCGCCCGTTTTCGGCCGAAGTTTTCGGCGCGTCTTTTTTGACATTTTCATTTTGAACGGGCTTGTCCGTTTCCGCGACGGCGTCAGCGGCTTTTTTAGCCGGACGCGTCTCAACGGCCGATGACGCCTTCAGGTCGGACGCCGCATCATTTTTTCCCAGAAGCGACGCGAAGCTGTTTGAAGAATCGACAGCAACGTTCGGCTGAGAAATCAGCTTGCTGAAAAGTGCGGTTACGCTCATTTGATTCAATTCATTAATATCCATAGCCATCAGCCTTAAAAAAATTTATCTGAGAAATTTTATGCAAAAAGCGTGCCAAAAAAAACGAGCGGTGATTTAAAATAAAAAAAGCCCCGGAATAAACCGGGGCCGGATGACCGTCTTACGTCAGGGATTTTCAGGACTTTGGTTCGGCGTTTCATGCTCGGAAAGACCGCGGGCAATGTTCATATTTATATTGATAAGCACGTCCAGACTTTCCGGCGTCGGGTTGACCATTATCTCCATGGTTCGCTTAAACACGAACATGGCCAGCGTCAGAAGGTTTTGTTTCATATTATCCGGCTGGGGAGACGTGTTATCACTCATAGCGCCGGCAATCACGGTCCACAGTCTGCGGTTCTTATCCAGCGCCTCGACAAGGTCTCCCTGCTTCAGTTCCCAATTTTCTTTGATTTGATTGAGGCTTGACGCGGTTTTTATCAACGCTCTACTTTCAAGCTCAATCTGGTCTAAACCGGTAACTTCTGTCTCGGTATACCTTTGCGATACGTTCATATTCTCCCTCGGGTTACAAGTTTTAACAAATTCTAAAATGTTTTTTAACACAATTTGGTTAAATTATATTTAAACAGGCGAATCTTCATCAAATGATTTTGAGGCGGAACATGAAAAAACTATTACAAAAAATATTTCTGGCGGTATTGATTATTTCCGCGCCCGAAGGCGCTCAGGCGCAAATAAAAAAAATGCTCTCCTACAATCCGGATCAGCATGTGGTGCTGGCCACCGGCTTTCTCGACTATCCGCCGATAGGTTATATAAAAACCGAGGGCCGCGACCGTTATTTTATCAGCGTGTTTGACGAAGTCATGCGAGATTTTTCCAAAAACACGGGATTGAAAGTCAAGTATGTTTTTGACGGAGACTATCGGGATCTGATTCGCAAAACCGAGGGCGGAAAAATAGATCTGGTACTCGGCATTTATCACGAAACCAAAATGTATGAAGGTTTTGACATCGTGTTTCCGTCCATGATCAACAATCCGGTTTCCATCATCACGCTGCCGGAAAAAGCCGGAAGCATTACCAACCTCAGCCAACTGAAAAAGCTCAAAGGCGGCATCAGCAACAAAGAATATCTGACCGATTACGTCAATGAACAGCTGGATGCCTACAATCTGGAACGTTTCGACAGCTCCAACGCCATGTTTGAAAAGCTTTTTACCGGACAGATCGACTATGTTTTCGCCAGCTATTTCTTCGGCATTGTCGAAACTTCCAAACTCGGACTCAGAGACCGGCTCAGCTTTTCCAAACAGGTTATCTGGAATATGCCCCTGTTTTTCGGCATCTCAAAAATGTCCGAACTCAGAACACTGCTCGGCGGAAAACTCGCTGCCTATTCAGAAAAGCCCGAAAATAAAGAAAAGCTTGAAAAATATCTGAAAAAAATGATTTACGAAATTGAAGAATCTTACAGAGGCGTCGTGCCGCCGGCCTACAGCCTGCCTCAATAGCATAAGTTATGAACCTCTATTGACCTTTAATTTCAAATTGATACAATTCGGAAAGACAGAGATCAGGGATAAAAAAGATGGTTTTACTCATACATCACGCCGTTTCGCCGTATTGCCGCAAAATACGAATCGCGCTCAGCGAAAAGAAAATGCTGTTCGTCCTCAAAGACGAAGAGCCGTGGAACCTGTCTCCCGACGTTTATAAGCTGAACCCGGCCGGAGAACTGCCGATTTTTTTAAGCGACGGAAACGTTGTTGCCGGCAATTATGCCATCAGCGAATTTTTGGAAGATATCAACCATGAAGTACGTCTGCTGCCGGAAGATGTTAAAGCGCGCGCCGAAGTCCGCCGCCTTACGGAATGGTTTGACGAAAAATTCTACCGCGAAGTATATCGCAACATTGTAATGGAAAAAATTCACAAACGTTTTGCCAAAGGTCTGGCGCCCGATTCCAGAATTTTGAAAATCGGTCTGAATAATCTGAACTTCCATCTTGAATACATTGACTGGCTGTGCGAAAGAAACAATTATCTGGCCGGCGAAGACATCAGTCTGGCCGACATTACCGCCGCCGCGCACCTTTCGATCATCGACTATCTCGGCGACGTGCCCTGGGACGGTTACCGCAATGCCAAGGTCTGGTATTCAAAAATGAAATCCCGCCCCAGTTTTAAGGATATTCTCAAAGACAACATCAAGGGCGTGCTGCCGGCAAAACATTATGCCGATTTGGACTTTTAGGTAACGGAAATGAACAAAAGACTTATGTTAATCGGATTTTTGATCCTAATGCTGAGCGGCTGCGGCATATTTTCCTTTTACGAGGATAAGCCGCAGGGACAGGTCGTGTTCCATTGGAGCCGCGAGAACACAGGCATTCAAAAATTTTCCAGCGATCATTCCGAATGCATGAGAGAAGCCGAGCCGACCAAGTTTCTGCCTGATTTTTCAAGCTGGTTCTATTCAGAAGCCGCCAAACTCAACATCCGGGCCGACTGGCATGCCGGCAAGGGCATCTGGGCTTCTTACGTTCCCTATACCGGCGCGCAACCGATTATGGTTAACTCCATCCGCGAAGATTCTGAAGTCAGCCCCAGAGTTTATCGCAAGTGCATGGAGGCCCGCGGCTACTGGCACCGTACGGCTAACATTCCCGAGATCACCAATATTTACGTTTACAAACCGCAGCGCGTTTTGCAGAACAAACCGTTTGACGACGCGCCGTTATAGCGCGCAGTGTTTGTCCAATTCTCCGACGCAGCGGATTTTTTCATCTTCATTGCCCCGGTAGCCGCCGCCGACCGCCTTATAGAACGTAACCACGTTCTGATAAACGGCACCGTTGCTTTCTACAAAACCGTTTTGCGACGAAAGCAGATTTTGTTCGGCGCTCAGCACGCTGTTAAAATCGACCAGCCCTTCGCGGTAGCGTTCCAAGGTCAGATCCAGAACCTGCTTTTGCGCCAAAACGGCTTCCCTTGCCGACTGATTGCGCTCAAATTCCCGGATAATGGCAGTATATGCGTTTTTTACCTCAGAAGCGGCATTCAGCAGCACCGACTGATACTGGTAAACATATTCTTCCGCCACCGCTTTTTTCAGCTCGATGTTGTCCGTCAGCTCGCCCCAGTGCAGAAACGGAAGACTGACCGCCGGCGCATAGCTGTAGGTGAAGCTGTTGTCCGTAATCAGATTGGGAATTTTTCCGGATTGAAACCCAAGAAAACCGCTTAAGGAAAGATTGGGATACAGCTGCGCAACGGCCTGTCCGATATCGGCATTTTTGGAAATCAGCTGATATTCCGCAATGCGGACATCCGGACGCAGGCGCACCGTATTGACCGGAAGCTCGAAAAGTTTGTTCAAATTCAGGCGAAAACGGCGGCGCAGCAGGTTGTCGTCGGTGCTTTTAAGCTCTTCGTTCAGACTGCCCGGCAATTGTCCGAGCAACACGGCCAGCGCATTTTGATAGGCTTCAACGTTGTATTTAAACTGCGGAATCAGCCCTTTGGTCGTCTCGACGGCGTATTGCGCCTGTTTCAGCGCGCTTTCGTCGGCCAGTCCCGCCTGATATTTGGCGTTGACAATATCATATATATCCTGCTGTAAAACCAGATTCTGCTCGGCAATCCTCACCTGTTCCTGCGCGGTTCTGAGGTTCAGATAATCAGACGCAATCTCAGCGCTCAAAGACAGTTTTACATTGTCTATGTCCGCCGCAGCCGCCTTATACATGGCCGCCGCACTTTCCGTCTGCCGCCGGCCGGCTCCCCAGATGTCAAGTTCCCATGACATGTCCAGCCCGGTCTGATAATAGTCCGTACCAATCGGATATCCGCTGTTTTTGCCGACCTTACTGTAATGGTAACTGCCGTCGGCGTCAAACATAGGCAAAGACTGAACCGATGCGGCCTTAAGCGAGGCCCGCGCCTGACGCAGCCGCGCTACCGCCATTTTGGCGTCGGGCGACGAAGCCAAACCGCGCGTAACAAGAGAATCCAATACCGGATCTTTGAAGTCTTTGTACCAGTCCTTATTTACAGCCCGCGCCTTATCCGGCTTGAGATTAAGGCTTCCGGCTATTTCCGCGTCGCTGTAAAAGTCGGGGCGCCGATAGTCGGGACCGACGGTACAGGCGGCCAAAGCCAGCAGCAGCGCAGCGTTCAAATATTTACCTGTCATCGTTTCCTCCCCGTTTTGAGGCCGGTGCATCATTCAGGGCAATGCCCGAAGCACCGCCGTGCGCCCTGACCTGTGCCTGAACTTCGGCTTCTTCTCTGCCGCCGCCCGACCATTCCTTGATATGTTCAAACAAGGCAAACAACGCCGGAATAAAAATGATGCCGATGAATGTGGCCGCAATCATACCGAAAAAGACCGAAGTTCCGATGGATATCTGGCTGGAGGCGCCGGCACCGGTGGCCACAATCATCGGGAAAACACCCAAAATGAAGGTCAGCGCCGTCATCAACACCGCCCGAAATCTCTCTCCGGCTCCTTTTTTGGAAGCTTCCAGAATGGATGCGCCGTCATCGCGGTAGGCCTTGGTAAACTCAACAATCAAAATGGCGTTTTTGGCGGCCAGGCCAATCAGCATAATCAAGCCGAGCTGCGCGTAAATACTCAGACTTTCGCCCATGATGTGCAAACCGGCCAAAGCGCCCAAAATTGCATAGACGGTTGAGAACATAACCGCAAAGGCCAGCATCCAGCTCTCATAGAGCGCCACCAGAAACAGATAGCAGAAGACCAGCGCCAAAACAATCAGAAACGCCGCCAGTCCCGCCGCTTCAACTTCCTGAAGGCTGAGCCCTGTCCAGGCAATCTTATAATCGGAAGAAAGGATTTCCGCGGCAATGTTGCGGATGGCTTCGATGGCCGTGCCGGTACTGACGCCCTCACGCGCCTGCGCCACAATCGAGGCATCGGTATACTGGTTGTAACGGTATATGATTTTGGGCGAAATGGTGGTGCGGACATCAGCAAAGCTCTTAACCTTTATCAACGTTCCGTCGCTTGAGGGAACATAAATGTTTTCAACGTCCGCCACAGACTTGCGGTATTGGAAATCGGCCTGAAGAATGACTTTGTTTATCTGTCCGCTCAGGGTAATGTTGTTGATATAACGCGATCCGAGATTGTTTTGCAGCGCCGTAAACAAATTGGCAACCGGAATCTTATAGGCTTCCAGCTTGGTACGGTCAATGTCCAGATAAATATGCGGCGCATTGGCGGTAAAGGTGCTGAAAGCATAGGCAAGTTCCGGCGAAGCGTTCAGCGATCCGAGGAAGCGTCCCATTTCGTCATAAAGCTGCGTCGGAGAAACGGCGCCGTCCGTTGCCATAAGTTCCAGAGACAGACCGTTGCTTTTGCCGATACCCGGAATGGACGGCGGCGCAAAAAAGTTAATGTCGGCGCGATTGTTTCCGGCAAAAGCCTTAGTCAAATTGCCAGTGATGGCCTCAATCGACAGGCTTTTTGATTTGCGTTCAGACCAGTCGTCAAGACCGATTACGCCCAGCGCCACATTTTCTCCGCCGCCGCCAAGCATTGAAAAACCGGCAACAGACATAAAAAACTTTACGCCTTTAATCTGCAGAATCTTTGCCGATGCCTCTGAAAGCACCTGATTGGTCTGATTGATATTGGCCGTATCATCAAGCTGGAAATTGGCAAAAATGATACCCTGATCCTCTTCCGGCAGAAAAGAAGTGGCGGTATATTTGAACCCGACGGCAATTATGGCAATTACGGCCAGCGTCACCAACGCCGTCAATTTGACATACTGCGAAAAGAAACCGACCACGTTCAGATATTTTTCCTTAAAGAAATCTATGAGTTCGTTAAACCATTTGAAAAATCCGCCCGGATTGTCCTGCTTGTCCCCCTTTAAGAAAATGGAGCACAGCGACGGGCTGAGCGTCAGCGCGTTGAAGGCCGAAAAGACAACCGCGGTGGCAATGGTAACCGCAAACTGCTGATAAATCTTTCCGGTAATGCCTGCCATCAGCCCTACCGGAATGAAAATGGAAAGCAGAACGAAAGTGGTGGCGATGATGGCGCTGGCAATCTGCTGCATGGCCTTGATTGAAGCCTGATGCGAATCCAGTTTTTCATAGACCATCAGATACTGTACGCGCTCCACCACGATAATCGCATCGTCAACCACCAGACCGATGGCCAAAATCATGGCAAACAAGGTCAGAATATTGATGTCAAAACCCAGCATATAGATAACCGCAAAAGTCGCTATCAGAGATACCGGAATGGTTATCAGCGGAATCAGCGTGGTTTTGGCGCGCTGTAAAAAGACATAGGTCACCAGCACCACCAGCGAAAAGGTAATGACCAGCGTTTCCAGAATACTCGCAATCGAAGCGCTGACATATTTGGTCGAATCATATGCGACGGAAAGCTCCATATCCTGCGGAAAGCTCTGCTTGAGACTTTCGATTTCCTTGTAAACGTCTTTCATAATGTTCAGCGAATTGGAGTTCGGCGTCTGGCTCAGACCGATGATGACCGCCGGCGCGTCGTTAAAATGAGAACTGACGCTGTAGCTGTCGGCGCCGAGTTCGATTTCGGCAACGTCTTTCAGCCTCACGATGCCTCCGTCGGCAGAAGTGGTCAAAATGATGTTTTTAAAATCTTCAACCGTATTCAGCAATCCCTTGGCGCTCAAAGACAAAACGATGGCGCTGTCTTTGGCGGCGGGAGCGGCGCCGATGGTTCCGACCGAGGCCTGGACATTCTGCGTGGAAATGGCATTGTAGACACTGGTCGAATCCAAACCGAGCGCGGTCAGGCGATCGGTATTGAGCCAAATACGCATCGAATACTGCGGACCGTAAACCTGAACGTTGCCGATGCCGTCGACGCGGGCCAGCGGATTTTGCAGATTATTATAGGCATAATTGCTCAGAAACAAGTCATTGTAAGTATTGCCGGGCGAGCGCAGAACCATCATGCCCAGAATATTCGGATTCTGGGTCTTGACGCTCAACCCTTCCTGATTAACGATATCGGGCAGCTGCGAAGTGACCTGCTGCAGCCGGTTTTGCACCTTTACCTGCGCAATGTCCGGGTCCGTGCCGATGTCAAAAGTAATGGTCAGCGTATATTGTCCGCTGTCATCGGAAGTGGAAGACATATAGAGCATATTTTCCACGCCGTTGATTTCGTTTTCAATCGGCACGGCTACGGTATCGACCAAAACTTCGGCATTGGCGCCGGGATAATTGGCCTGAACGACAATCTGCGGCGGCGTGATTTCCGGATACTGGGAAACCGGCAGCACAGCCACGGCCAACAGTCCCAGCAAAACCATAACGATGGAAACGACGCCGGCAAAACGGGGTTTATCAATAAAATATTCCGAAAACATTATTTTTTCTCCGCGGTTTGAAGCTGCCGGGCCTGATCTTCAACCCGGACCCGGGCTTTCTGCCCCGGCGTAAAGCGGCTGATCTTGTCGGTTACGACATAATCTCCGGGCGCAAAAACGTTTTTCACCAGATAACTGCCGCCGGTATTGCTGATGATATCTACCGCCTTCTTTTCCAGAACGCCGCGACTGATGACAAAAACATAATTTCCCTTTGCTTCCATGCTGACTGAGGTCTGCGGCAGCAAAATTCCATCGGCGTAATCCCGTTCTATCAGGACATCGACATAGGCGTTGGCCAGCAGTTTCCGATCCGCGTTCTCAAAATCGGCATAAACGGAGAGCGAACTGGTCGGACGGTCAATCTCATTTCCGGTAAAGCGAAAGGTTCCTTCCTTGGCAAAAACGTTCCCGTCGGCCAGACGCAGTTTGATTTTGTTCCCGGCAAAAAGGTCGGACGAATCCGCTCTCATACGGGCAAGATAATCTTTATCGGTAATGGAAAAAACTACGCGAATCGGATTATACTGGATAATTTTCAACAGAGCCTGCGAACCCGGAGAAACATAATCGCCTTTGGTAAGGCTGACGTTGCCGACGACGCCGTCAATCGGCGCCTTGATGACGGTATAGTCAAAATTGACCTGCGCCAGATCACGGTCGGCTTTAGCCTGAGCCAAAGCGGCCTCGGCCGAGAGATACGAGGCTTTGGCATTGTCCAGTTCGGTTTTGGAGACCGCGCGGGCACCGGCCTTTTTGGTGCGATTGTAATAAAGTCTGGCGTTGTTGAAGTTGGCCTGAGCCTGCAAAACCTGAGCCTTGGCCGCATCAAGACGAGCCTTGTATTCATCCTGCTTAATGACAATAAGCGTGTCTCCGGCCTTTACTTCCTGCCCGCCTTCTACCAATATCCGGTCCAAAAAGCCGTTAATGTAAGGGACGACCGCAACCGAATGTATCGGCGTCACATAGCCGACGAAACTGTCCGAAACCGCAATTTTTCCGGGATTGACCGGTATCGCTCCATATACCGGAACCTCCGCGCTTTCGCGGCTTTGGGCCGGCGCGCTTGAGGCATAAAGATAAACAAGAAGCGCCGCCAGAACGGCCAAAACGATCAACAGTTTTGAATAAACTTTTTTTCCGACTTCATTTTGCATGATCCGATGCCCTTAAAACTTTGAGATTATTGTCTTAAGGTTTAAATAATGGGCAGCCGGACTAATTCAAGGTATTACAAAAAAGCGGCCAGAGAATTGTGCAGTTCGGCAATGTCGACGTCACGTCCGAGGCGGTGGTTGGCGCCTTTGAGCAGTTTGAGAACGACGTCTTCGGTTTCAAGACACTTCAACAGCCTGAAAGGCTTTTGCGGATCCAGATTTTTATCTTCGGTGCCGTGCAGGATATGCACCGGACAACGGATGGCCAGAGGCGCTTCCAACAGAAGGTTTTCCCGGGCGGTTTCAAACAGCTCCCGGGTGAAGACGTAAGAATAATCTTTCATCGGAAACACCAGACGTCCGCGCGAAAGTTCGGCCTTTTGGGCGTCGGTCAAAACAAAACGCTCCATGTCGTAAGTAAAATCCGGCGCCGGAGCCAGCCCGACAACGCCGGCCGCGCGCTCCGGA
This sequence comes from uncultured Alphaproteobacteria bacterium, assembly GCA_944390895.1. GTDB lineage: Bacteria > Pseudomonadota > Alphaproteobacteria > RF32 > CAG-239 > CAJLXD01. The sequence goes on along the minus strand of CALXRQ010000016.1, from coordinate 20,432 downwards.
CGGTCACGGGCGGCAAGCAGGCTCAGCCAGCCGCCGAGAGAAGAACCGACAAACAAAATCCGTCCCTCAACCATGTTATCAACGACCTCAAAAACCTGTTTTTTCCAATCGTTGAAATTCACTTTTTCAAAATTGGCGGAATCGGAACCGTGTCCGGCCAGTTCGAATCGGAAAAAAGACAGATTATGCTTCAGGCAAAACGCTTTCACCTCTTCGGGTTTTCGTCCCCAGGGATCGGAATTGAGCCCGTGAATGTATACAACGGTCAAATCGGGGCTATTTTTGTTAGTTTCAGAAGTTTTTGCTTGGATGTATTCAAATTTAGTTGTAAATTGCGAGATAAACGTGTGAGTTTGCATTAGTCGGCTCCGGATATATAAATTTTGAAAGGGATTTTAGTAAAAAAATGGGAAAAGGTAAAGACAAAAACCCGGTGGTGCTGCAAGTTTTGCCGGAGCTGGAAACCGGCGGCGTCGAGCTCGGCACGGTCGAAATCGCTCAGGCGATGCAGAAACAGGGCATCAAAAACTTTGTGGCTTCCAAAGGCGGACGCATGGTTTACGAACTGGACAAAGCCAAGGTGCCGCACCTTACCCTGCCCTTAAAAAGCAAAAATCCTCTGGTTATTCTGAAAAACGCCAAAAGGCTGGAAGCCTTTATTCGTGAAAACGGTATCAACATCGTTCACGCCCGTTCCCGGGCACCGGCCTGGAGCGCCTATCTGGCGGCCAAACGCACCGGCGCGCATTATATGACCACGTTTCACGGCACTTACGGCCTCGGTCCCTGGGGCATAAAAAAGGCCTATAACAAAATTATGACCATGGGCGAAAGAATCATCGTGATTTCAAACCACATCAAGAATCACGTGCTTCAAAACTACAAAGCCGCCGAAGACAAACTGCGCCTGATTCACCGCTGCGCCGACATTGAACGCTTTGCGCCGGAAGCCGTGACGCAGGAACGCATGATCAACAAAATAAAAGAATATAACATTGCCGAGGACAAGCCTGTTATTCTGCTGCCGGGACGCGTTACCCGCTGGAAAGGACAGCACGTTCTGATTGAAGCCCTGGCCAAGATGAAAAGCCAAAATTATTACTGTATCATCACCGGAGACAATCAGGGCCGCCAAAAATATTTTGACTACCTGCAAAAGCTGACGCGCAAATACCACCTGGAAAACCGTATCGGATTTTTCGGCCGTTACAGCGACGTTCCGGCTTTGATGATGGTGTCAAACGTGGTGCTGTCTACCGCTATCGAACCGGAAGCTTTCGGCCGCATTTCGGTTGAAGGACAGGCTATGGGCAAGATTGTCGTCGCCTCCAACATCGGCGGTTCATTAGACACAATCAAAGACGGCATTACCGGAAAACTGTATCAATATGACGATCCGCAGGCGCTGGCCGACGCGCTGGACTGGGCGCTTAACCTGTCCGACGCCGAAAAAAACAAAATCGGCAAGGCCGCGATTAAAAACGTGCGGGAAAACTTTACCCGCGAGCTGATGTGCGACAAGACCATTGCCGTTTACAACGAGCTGATGAAAGATTAGATTGAGTTTTTTGACAAAAGATATTATTATGCCTGAGGCTGCGGCAGCCTTAAAAGCCGCAAAACAAAAACTAAATGAATTTTAAATAAGGATATTTAATATGGTTGCGATTAAATTGCCTGACGGCAGTAAATTAGAGATGGAAAGCGGGGTCAACGGTTTTGACGTCGCCAATAAGATTAGTTCTAACCTGGCCAAAGCAGCTTTGGCGATTAACGTTAACGGAAAGACACAAGATCTGAGCACTCCTATCACTACCGACGCAACCGTGACTATCATCACCGGCAAGGATAAGGAAGGTTTGGAAATTATCCGTCATTCCTGCTCGCACGTTATGGCTCAGGCCGTTAAGGAACTGTGGAAAGATGTTCAGGTCACAATCGGCCCGGCCATTGAAAACGGTTTTTACTACGACTTTGCGCGCAAAGAACCTTTCACGACCGACGATTTTGAAAAAATCGAAGCCAAAATGCACGAGATCGTCAAACGCGACGAAAAACTCGAACGCATTGTCATGCCGCGCGATGAGGCCATTAAATTTTTCAAAGATCTGGGCGAGCATTATAAAGCCGAGATTATCGAGGATCTGCCCGAAGGCGAGACGATTTCGCTGTACCGTCAGGGCAGCTTTACGGATTTGTGCCGCGGCCCGCACGTTCCTTCCACCGGAAAAATCGGCGATGCTTTCAAATTGATGAAAGTTGCCGGGGCATATTGGCGCGGCGATTCAACCAAGGAAATGCTGCAGCGTATTTATGCCACGGCCTGGGCCGACAAAAAAGACCTCAAGGCCTATCTTGACATGATGGAAGAAGCGGCCAAGCGCGACCACCGCAAGCTCGGCCGAGAAATGGACTTGTTCCACTTTGAACCGGAATATGCGCCGGGCGCCGTCTTCTGGCATGACAAAGGGTACAAAATCTACCGCAAGCTGATTGAGTATATGCGCCGCAGACAGGAAAATAACGGTTATATTGAAGTTGCAACGCCGCGGATTATGGACCGCTGCCTGTGGGAGACCTCCGGTCACTGGGACAAATACGGCGCGCACAACTACTCCGGCAAAACCGAGGACAACAAGCAGTTCTGCGTTAAACCGATGAACTGTCCTGGCGGTCTGCTGGTTTACAAACAGGGTATTAAGTCTTACCGAGACCTGCCGCTGCGCATGGCCGAGTTCGGTATGGTCAACCGCTATGAAGCTTCCGGTTCACTGATGGGACTGATGCGCGTCCGCGAATTTACCCAGGACGATGCCCATATCTTCTGCACGCTGGAGCAGATGGAAGAAGAATGCGTCAAGACCATTAAGCTGATTTTGGACATCTACAAAGACTTTGGCTTTAATGACGTTAAAATCTACCTTTCGACCCGTCCCGACAGCATTTACCGCATCGGTTCCGACGAGGTTTGGGACATTTCCGAAAAGGCTCTGGCCAACGCGCTTGAACACAACGGCTACGAATATGAAATCAACCCCGGCGAAGGCGCTTTTTACGGCCCGAAACTGGAGTTTATTCTCAAGGACGCCATCGGCCGCGAATGGCAGTGCGGTACCGTGCAGATGGATATGAACCTGCCGCAGCGCTTTGACATCTCATATATCGGCGAAGACGGCGAGAAACATCAGCCGGTTATGTTGCACCGCGCTCTGTTCGGTTCAATTGAACGTTTTCTCGGCATTTTGATTGAAAACCATGCCGGAAAACTGCCTCTGTGGCTGTCTCCGGAGCAAGTTGTGGTCTGTCCGATTGTCAGCGAAATGAATGACTATGCCGAAGAGGTGGTTCAAAAGCTCCGCGCGGCCGGTCTGTATGCCAAAGCCGATCTCAGAAACGAGAAGATTAACTACAAAGTCCGCGAACACTCGCTTACCAAGATTCCGGTCATTGCCGTCGTCGGTGCCAAAGAAAAGGAAAACGGCACGGTCACGGTTCGCAGAATCGGTTCCGACAAACAGGAAGTCATGAAGCTTGACGACTTTGTGAAAGCTCTGGTTGAAGAGGCCAAAATGCCGAGTATGGACAGATAGTCCCAATATGCCAAAGAAAAACGCCGGTTAATGCCGGCGTTTTTTTATATATGTTCCAACAGGCGGAACAAAAACTTTATTTTCCGCTGCGCTTGGCTTGAATATTCAAAACATTTTTCCTGCCATGCCTCTGGAGACAACCCGGCAAAAGACAAAATGCGTTCGTTTAGATTTTTACTGATTTCGGGCAGAAAAAACTCCGTCAATCCGGCTTCTTGATACAATGCCTCCGTTTTCCAGGTGTTGGAGCCAATCCCCAAGGTCGGAATGTTCATCATAAACGCCAGACAACAGGCATGATAGCGTCCGGAAACAATTTTTTGATAGCGGGCAATCCGTTCGGCCGAAGACAAAAGCTCAAAATGGCGGCGAGACCAGAAATTTTGCCACCTGCAGACTAATTTGGAAGCCCAGGCTTTTCTCTTTTTCTCATACATAAAACAAATGTCACAATCGTTTTTATAGGCATATTTTATCAACGCCGCCGTAACACTCTTCAGCGTGCTGTCGATACAAAGCATATCTCTGACAGCGGTATGTTCAATCCGCCTTAATTTATTAAACGAATAAAAAGACAAATCCGGCGTGCAAAATATGTTTTCGGCACCGTCCCGTTCCGCCTCCCGCAACGACTTCTCGTCTCTGAAACTAAGCAGGTCAAAACAGGGCAGATATCGCTTATTTTGCGGATTGTTCTGCCAGGTTGCATTCAACAGGCACACTTTTTTATGGTTTTCTTTAGCGATTTCCGCTTTTTGCAACCAAACGCTGCCGGCGTCATCGTGTAATGTTCCCTCTCCGTTGAGCAAGACAATATCGGCGGGCGCTATTGCAGCCTGAAACTCTTTTTTTGAAAAACCGTTTCGTCCGTTTTGATCGCAAAACAGCACGTTCCAGCCGTTTTCCCGGCAGAGCTTCCGCATATTTTCCATTACCAGCCGACAACCGATGTGCCCTTCGTCGCGGGTCGTGTCATTCAAAATCACAACTTTAACCATTGTCACTTCCAAAGAGAACATTGAGAAAAATATTTTCCTTTTCAAAGTTATGATGGCAGTTTTTCAAAAATTTTTTTATTTTTCGTTTGCTTCTTTTGGCAAAATAATGATCGTAATAATTAGTGTCATTTTCCAGAAAAGAAAATCCGAATATGTCCTTTCTTGTCAACGGGTGCAAATTGTGAATATGAAAAAGGCCGCTTAAACCGGAAGACGGATATTTTACCTCTGTGATTTTCAGCTCTTTTTTGAAAGACGCATCAATATATGAAATCGGAACGCCGTATTGCAGGTTTTGACAAATATTCTGAAAACATTTTCCCCTTAACTTAGTATGCATTAAATCTACATTGTATAAAATATAAGAAAACTTTCTGATTTCATTTTCCGGCTTATTTTGAATATCATTGGCCTGACAGCATATCCAGATATCTGTTTTGTGCCCGTAGTCGTTTTCATATCCCTCCAGGCGATAATTGTTAAAACGGACAACATAGTCAAAATCGTCAATTATGGCGCCGTTATTACGACCGATAAGATTGGGAGAGTTGCCGACAACGGCAACGCTTTTTCCGGACAGCAGTGCAGATAAGCTGTTGTTCAGCCGCTTTTCTTCCAGCTGCTCAAAAATTTTTGCGGTTTGGAAGATCCTTTCATCGCCGCTTCCGCGTTTGGCCAAATGCGCGCAAATCAGCGGATAAGCATAAATGTCGGCATAGCCATACTGATTGACATATTTTTCAAGTTCCGTTTCCGCTTCCCGTAACTGATTGTTTTCAATCAGTGTCGAAATCAAAATTAAGCGGATTTCACGGTTATATTCAGGAATTTCCGTCTGAGAAGCAATATATTTTTTGAGGTCTTTTTCTAATTTTTGCGGATTATAGTCCGTCTCCCACTGTTCCCAAAACTTTTCCAGAACAGAATCTTTATTGTTATTGAATTTTATTTTAATTCCCAAAATTGAAATAACGGTCTTGCTGCCCAAGCGTTGTTTATATATCAGTTTCATATTCAAACATCCTTATATATTTTGATAAAACAAAACCCACCGGAAAGGTGGCGGATGTTCGAAAACCGTATAAATCCAAACGTCTCGGCTTATTCAGCACATAGCCTTATTTAGCCGACATCCGTCCGAGACAGAAATCGGCATAAATATTTTAAGTCGTTATGCAACGACTAGATTTATAAGGGTTTTCGACGCCCTAAACTGATTTCTCAGTTCAAGAAACAGTCTAATAAATAAAATTCTTTTAGCAAGAAATTTTTTCTCTATTTTTCAAAATGCTAATTCTTTTTTAACATTTCAATTCTAGATTGTTTTATGGTTCTTTTATTTTATCGGAGATTTTACAATGACCAATTTTAATGAAAATGCAATTCGTGAAGCTGCTTACTATATTTGGAAAAACAACGGCTGCCCGGCCAACACCAGCCTGCAAGACTGGAATGCAGCCATCAACCAGCTCAACAATATGGTTTCTTTGAGCAGCAAAGGCAAAACAACCAAAAAAACTTCCAGCTGCGCTGCCAAGATTTCTTCTGCGACCAAAAAATCTTCCACGACTAAAAAAATGCCGCAGATTGTTTTGACTTCTAAGAAAAAATCCAAATAAAACCGGTATACGACAATGTGAAAAGTCCCGTCTCAGACGGGACTTTATTTATGTCGGTAAAAAAAATGAGCACAACAATGAAAATTGTACTAGACAATATGTAAAATATGCTTTATAAGCTTTTTCGTTGACTGATGCTCGGGTAGCTCAGTTGGTAGAGCAGAGGACTGAAAATCCTCGTGTCGGCGGTTCGATCCCGTCCCCGAGCACCATTAAAAAACCGTCTTTTAAAGACGGTTTTTTTGTGCTCTAACCAATCGGAGCGCGCTAAAGCTTCTCCTCTTGGGGACGGGCCCTGCTTGTCCATCTAATCTCATCGCTGATGGCTTCGCCATCCTTATTCGATAAGACGAACAAGATTTTGCAGACAAAAAAGCAAAAAAAAATCCCTCGTTCGGCTCGCAGCGGAACAAGGGAAATTATAAGAATTAAAACTTACTTCTTAATCACAAAAGCTTCGGCATCCTTTTGCCAGCCTTTCAGCTTTCCGGCCTGAGCGGCAGTGAGAAGTTCTACGCCTTCATCTTTGGCGTCAAGCTTGAGCCAGTTTCCTTTCTCATAAGGAACCAAAAACTCAACTTTTTTGCCATAATCCAACAACACAATCTTTGTATAGTCGTTGGGCGCGATGATGGTGTCATTCGGCGCGGTGTTACGGTAAGCACCCCAGCCCTCATAAGTCTTTGCCAGCACGATATTGCCTGAAATGACATAATCTCGCAAAGCATAAAAACCGACTTTGTTTTCAGGGTAGAACAAGGCGATACCCGACTGTTTGCCCTTTCCGATGAAGTAACCGCCTTCTTCGTTGAAAGAGATGCTGTCACTGGTTATGACCTCCTCTCCGTTCTGCGGATCCAAAAGCGCTGCCCCTTTCAGGTTTACGCCGGCCATCATCTTATCATATCCGGCCAGAAAGTAACCATGGGTATAGGACATCGACGCATAGTCGTTGGGAATGACCTGCTCCTCACCGTTTTTAACGCCGAAGACAACCGTTCCGGTTTCATTCGTGGTTCGGGTGATGGCATAGGCGGTTCCGTTGACTTTCTCCTCTGAAACCTTTGAAGCCGAAGATGAACCATTACCGCAGGCAGTAAAAACTGCAACACTCACAACTGCTGCGCAAGCAGTAAACATGATTTTTTTCATAAGTTAAAAAATTTAGGTGTAATAATTGTGAATTAACTCTATGTGTGTAAACGACGGTTTAGCACGTTTTTTTATTTTTGGCAAGAATATTTGGACAAATTTATAAAAAAATTGGGCTTTGACAAGGAATCCTATATGGTTGTCCGCCGCAACGGAAACGCTCTTAAAATTGCCGATTCCTATGACAATAACGGCTACCCCAAAGAAAACAAAGGATTATCTTTTGGCGGTTCGACATGGAAAAACTTCAAGTTTGCCGTAGTCGGCAACGGTACCAGTCAGGTCATTGAAGGGACAATGAACGACTTTGAAGCTATTGACCGCCAGATGAGCGCATATTCTCAGTTGAACAATAACGGCAGATCCGTTAACGGCATGACTGGTTCCAATAACGGCGTTTATGCGGCTATGGCCAACGGGGGCGACGAATTTATTTTGACCAAAGACCCGGAAATTGCCCGCCAGTTGGAAAATCAGCTCGGCTTTGCTAAAAATGAACTCGGCGTTCCGCTTTCAAACGGCGGTATTCTTGTAGACCCATCCCAAAAAAAAGAATGGGAAATGGTTGACCATCGTTGCAAACAAGCCGTTGTCGGGCGTGCACGCGGAACTACAGAACGTCCGAAATCAGTAAAGTCGCCGTTCAGAGACAACATCGGCGAAATTAACAAGGATTATGCCGCTCACCGTGCTGCACAGCTGCAAGGCAGGTAAATATACAATAATTCACATATATTTGCAAAAAAAATCCGGCGGTAATTCCGCCGGATTTTTCAGGTCTTTAGTATATGTTTTTTATGTTTTCAGATTGACCGCAATCTGCAACATTTCATCGTTGACGGTGAAAGAGCTTGAGTTCAGCGCATAAGCCCTCTGCACAATCATCAGTTTGCTGAATTCGGTTTCGGCCGAAGCGGTTGACTGTTCCAACGCCTGGGGAACGACATAATTGTCTTCAGGATAAGTGATGGCTCCGCTGTCGGCATTGGCTTCAAACAAGGTTCCGGAAATGGGCGTCAGATTGTCCGGCGCCTGGAAAGACGCGACACCCAATTTGGCAATATTCAAAGTTTTGCCGTTGCTGTATTTGGCTACGACGACACCGCCTTCTCCGATGGAGCTGCTTAAAAAGTTTCCGCCCGGAGCGCCGTCCTGTTTGACGTTTGTGATGCCGCTGCTGCCGTCATACTGCGTCATATTTTCAATATTCATGGCAACATTATTGGAACTTCCGTCATCCCAATTGACGGTAACGTTGAAGTCTTTGGGCGACAAAAGCGTACCGTCGGGATTGAAAACCGCTTCAATCGGCTCGGCCGTGGTTACGGTACCGTCTTCTACCGTGAAAGTGACATCCCAGGTGTTGGTCTTGCCCTCGACTTTGGTAAAAACCATATTCATGGTGCGGCCGTCGTTGTTGGGTCCGTATACGGTGATACCGTAGCTGCTGGTATTGACGCCGGTAGCCGGCACGTTAGACGTAATCTGCGCTTTAGTGGTCGGCGTCGAGGGCATTTTTTCGGGATATGTTATCATAATGTCTTCAAGAGAAGAACCAAAGCTTCCGTCTTCCAGAGCGGGAAAACCCTGAACACGCAAACCGTTTTTCGAAACAAGATAGACGTCACCGTTGGTCGTCTGTGTCGTAAAATCGCCGGCTCGGGTATAGTAAGTATCGTTGGTATAGCGGTCCTTTACGATGAAAAACGCGTTTCCGGTACCGTTAATTGCGGCATCATAATTGCCGGAACTGCTTGAAACGATACCCTGATTGCTGACATTGGTACGATCATAGTAGCCAACGCCGGTAACATCCACCCGGGACGAAGACAAACCGCTCTGGTTGCTTTTGACCGCCGGTTGAGAGCCCAGCATCGTGTAAAACATCGTTTCATTGGTTTTATAACCAACGGTCGTCATATTGGCCAGGTTCGTACTGACCTGCTCCAAAGCATGAGACTGAGCCTCCATACCGGTCACGGAAGGCATAAATGCGCTTAAAACCATAACAAAATCTCCCTAAAATTCTTCTCAAGGATTTTATGCAAAAATCGTGCCATTTATCAGCACAATCAAAAGGATAAATACATTCAAACACAACAACCTCATTTTTCAATTCGTCGGCAAATTTCAAAAAATATGCAAAAAAGCTCTGATTTTGATGAAAAAACGGGATATTTTATGCAAAAATGATAATTTTTGTTGTATTTTGCCGAAATCGGCGGTATGAATAAGCGTATTTTGTTTAATTTTAAGAAAGAGAATTAATATGGCAAATCCATTGGATACAAAAGTTATCAGCAAACTTGCTGAAATTCTGGATAAAAGCAATCTGACCGAATTGGAATATGAAGACGAAACCTGCAGAATCTGTCTGACCCGCGAAGTTACCGTCGCTCCGGCTCCGGCATTTGCTCCGGTTCCTCAGCCATTGCCCGCCGCTCCGATGGCACCGCTGCCGGCACCAGCCGCTCCTGCCGCCCAGTCCGCCGCCAACGATGAAGACTATTCTAAAAATCCGGGAACAGTTAAATCCCCGATGGTCGGCGTCGTTTATCTGTCCGCAGATCCGAATTCTCCCGATTACGTCAAAGTGGGCGACAGCGTTTCCGAAGGCGATACGGTATGCCTGATTGAAGCCATGAAAACTTTCAATCCCGTTAAGGCGCACAAAGGCGGAAAAGTAACCAAAATTCTGGTCGCCACAGGCGATCCGGTCGAATACGGCGAACCGTTGGTTGTTATTGAATAAATCAAAATTTCACTAAAACTTTTTAGGATGAAAATATGTTTGAAAAAGTATTGATTGCCAACCGAGGTGAAGTTGCCCTGCGAATCCACCGCGCCTGCCGCGAAATGGGTATTCGCACCGTTGCCGTGCACTCCGAAGCCGACGCCGACGCCATGCACGTCCGTCTGGCCGACGAAGCCGTCTGCATCGGTCCGGCCCGCTCGACCGATTCATATCTGAACAAATCCGCCATCATTTCCGCAGCGCACATTACCGGCGCCGACGCCATCCATCCCGGCTTCGGTTTTCTTTCCGAGAACGCCGACTTTGCCGAAATGGTGGAAGAACACGGCATTACCTTTATCGGCCCCAAACCCGAAACCATGCGGATGATGGGCGACAAAATTACCGCCCGCGAAGCTTCTATCCGCGCCGGACTGCCGGTCGTTCCGGGTTCTCCGGCTCTGGAAAGCGTCGAACACGCCATTGAATGGGCCAACAAAATCGGTTATCCGGTTATTGTCAAAGCCAAAGACGGCGGCGGCGGCAAAGGCATGAAAACCGCCTTTAACGACGAGGAAATGAAGGAAGCATATACGATGGCCAAAGCCGAGGCCAAAGCATCTTTCCCGAGCGACGTCGTTTATATGGAAAAATATCTGCAGAAACCGCGCCATATTGAAATGCAGGTTCTGGCCGACAATTACGGTCATGTGGTTCATTTGGGCGAGCGCGACTGCTCCATTCAGCGCAATCATCAGAAAGTGATTGAAGAAACCCCGTCTCCGGCGTTGAACCAGAAACAACGCGCGGAAATCGGCGAGATTGCCCGGCATGCAGCAGAAGTTCTCGGCTATAACAACGCCGGCACCATGGAATTTTTGTATGAAGACGGGAAATTCTATTTTCTGGAAATGAACACCCGTTTGCAGGTGGAACATCCGATTACGGAAGCGATCAGCGGCATTGACATCGTCAAAGAACAAATCCGCATTGCCAGCGGTGCAACGCTCGGCTATTCGCAGGAAGACATTCAGTTCAGCGGACACGCCATTGAATGCCGTATTAATGCCGAAGACCCGGAAACGTTTGCTCCGTGGCCGGGCAAGATTACCGAATGGCACGCTCCCGGCGGTCTCGGCGTTCGCGTTGATTCCGAAATCTATTCCGGATACAGCATTCCTCCTTATTATGACAGCATGATTGCCAAACTCATCGTTCACGGCAAAACCCGAAACGCCGCACTGATGCGTCTGCGCCGCGCTTTGGAAGAGTTTGTCATAGAGGGGGTTAAGACCACCATTCCGCTGCATCAGGAAATTATTTCCCAGGCGGAATTCATTGACGGCCAATATAATATTCACTGGCTGGAAAAATATATGAATTCCAAAAAGAAATAGCATTTTGAAGCGACTTATAAAAACCCCGGCGTTTTGCCGGGGTTTATTTTTGCAAAAAATATACCTGCTCCGATATCCGCTTTCTATTCAGGAGAAAGCATTGAGGCGATATTTAGACGCAAACCGTCCGCAAACAGCAAATTTTCTATCTTGTATTTGTCATCAACGGTATAATCCCGAACATGAATGCTGCCGCTTTCACCGCCGTTTATCTTAATCAAAAGGTCTTTGCCGTTCAGAGACAGGCCTATGTTTTCGGGTTTTATACCGGCACCGAAAGCAATTGTATCGTTTCCGCCTTCTTCAATAATCACGTTATCACCCTCGTTTAAGTCAAAAATATAAACGTCATCTCCCTTTTTGCCGAGAAAAGCATCATTACCGTCACGGCCGATGAAAATGTCATTGCCTTTGGTACCATACAAATTTTCGCCATCGGCAGTGCCTTCAATCACAAAGTGACCGAAGTCCTTCATATCAATACCGGGCGCAATGACGCCGCTGTGGCGCAATACCAGAAAGATATCCACAGCTTTGGAAAGTTTTAATACCTTATAAAGTTCATGAAGCATCAACTTGGTTTGGAGTTCTCCGTTTTGTGCATAAAATCTCCGGATGTAATCTACAACCATCACGGTATCAGGTTCATCATTGTCCCCAATAAATTCATTTAAGATGATTGAATTTATTATATCCTGCAATATTCCCGGCTCATAACCATATACCGTATTAAAAACCTTCAGTACACCTCTGAGAGACAAACGCAAACTGACACTATCGGCATATTTATTAAACGAATCCAGCAGATAAAATACGGAAGCATGATGCGGCGCCGCTGTTTCTTCTTTGCCGGTGTGGGTTCCTCTGAACGGCTGCCCCATGACCTTTTCAATAAAGAACTGTTTGCGGGCATCGCCGATATAGTTTTTGCCGTTTTCGGAAAGACGGCTGCGCGGGTCTGCATTCTGACAGCCTGCCCAAAGATACAAAATATCCAAAAGCAACTGACGACGGGTGAAATAGTTTGGTTCCGTCAAATATTTCCACACCTTATTTTTCAGTTGCCCGGATGCATCCCGCTGCATAGCCTCATGCAACGAATATAAGGTTCCGTAACCTTTGATGTCGGGCAGATATATTATTTCTTCATCGGTAACAGGTATCGGCGGATAATAACCGCTCACACCGGGTTCGGTGTAAAGCCACACTTCCCGAATTTTTGATTTTTTACCGTCAGCCAGCTCAACTTCAATATAATCACCAAGGACATTGCCTTCTTTGGTGACTTCCCGAGCGGCAATCACATCTAATTTCAGCGGAAGTTTTATCTTTCCTTCCAAAGGCTGCAGCGCAGAGATATGTTTGTTTATGTCTGTGGAGGGAATTGACGGCAACAACTTCAATTTTGGCAAAATGTCATCATGTGCCTCAAGCCTATCTTTGTTTCCATTCAGTTTATTCAACTGAGAAAAACCGGAAACTTTGTCCTGCGGGCGGGATGAAAAAGAACTACCCAGAATATTTTGAGGTGTAAAATCTTTTATGTTGTCATTATATACCAACATCAGGTCATCATCACCCAAAGATGCCGTCCACTCCCAGAAACCGTCTCCGTTGAAGTCAAAATAGCGAGAGGTCGGCTTCTCATCGGAACCAATGACGCGCGAGGTCAAAATTCCGTCCGCCAGAGAATCCAAAACCAAAACCCGCACATAATCTTTTTCATTAATCTCGCGGCCTTCAAAACTTATGGTCTTGCGCTCCGGCAGGGAAGAGAAATCATAGGGCGGCACCGGCGTGGTAATCCGATAATCCGGTTCCGAAAGATTGTTCATATAATCATAACACGCATAGCCGCCTACAATCAGAAGCGAAACAAGCACTCCGACAACAGCATCTTTATAAAACTGCTTCATTTTCATCTCCTTATTGCGGGAACCGATATCAACAGCATAAAGACGATTGTTTAATTTTTTGTAAGTCAAAAAAAACCTCCGCAGCTTTGCGGAGGTTTTATTTTCGGAATTTATTTTCCGGCCGGCTTGACCGGCGCTTTCACTTTCTTCTGCAAATCGGCAATCAGAGCGTCAATTCCGCCGGCATTGTTTTTAATAAAGGCGGAATATTCATTGCGGGCCGTAATTGCCAGACTGACGTTTTCAATAATGATGTCGACAATTTTAAACGTGCTGCCGGTTTGTTTTACGCGCCAGACCACTTTGGCCGGCTCACCCTCGCCCATGGCTACGGTAGAATTGATAAATACCTGATTTTTGGAATTTGACGGCGTGGAACCGACAAATTTGAAACTTTTGCCTTTGAATTCGTCAAAACGGGCCGACCAGGTTTTGACGTTCAGTTCGCGGTATACTTTTATAAAAGCCTTGCGCTGCTCGGGCGTGGCGGTCTTCCAATAACGTCCCAAAACAAACTGACCGATGAAGTCCAGATCCAGAGCGCTGTTAAACAGTTTTTCAAAACGCTCATCCTTTACCTTTTGCGGAACATCGGCATTGATGATATCTTCAATGCCTTCGTTGGTTACCTTTTGAACAAACGCATCGGCCTTGGCGACGTCAACATCGGCTCTGGCACCGGTTGCAAAAAGAAAAACAGAGGCTAAAATTGCGGCAAAAATACTTTTCTTCATTTATCTCACTCCTGGATTTTGAGAGGCTTATTCAGCTTCCATCTCGTTATATGTTTCGTCTTCATCGTCTATACCGAAGTCAAAATCATAAGCGGCGCTCATATTTCCCTTGTTATAGCAGGTATCCATATCGCTCTTGTTTTGCAGGTAAGCCGATTTCATGGTCGTGTAAAAGTCTACGGAATTGCGCTCCAGATCATCGCCGATATCAAGCGCCGCTTCGCGGGCGACAATGGTCTTGATGCCGATATAAGCGCCATAAGCATAGAGTCCGTCCTCATGCGAACCGTCCGTCAGCCAATATACGGGAGAGGTGAAACCGTCAACCGTGGTACCAACCAAAGCGCGCGGCGTGGTGGGCCCCAAAAACGGCAAGACGATATAGGGACCGTCTTTAACGCACCATCTGGCCAGCGTGCGTTCAAAGTTGTCCTGACGGCCTTTCAGCCCCCAGCCGGTGGCAACGTCAAACGTTCCGCCCAGACCCAGCGTCGTATTAATGACAAAACGACTGACGGAAATTCCGGACTGGAGCAGTTCGCCCTGCAACAACTGGTTTACGGCGGAAACCGGCTCCTTAATGTTGGAGATGGCGCTGCTGACGCGGTTTCTGACGTCTTGGTTGGTGATGGCGCGATAACCTTTGGCAACCGGTTTTAACACATATTTGTCAAGGTTATAGTTAAAAGTAAACATGGCACGGTTAAAGCTTTCCAACCCGTCTTCATGTTCATGGCCGTTGGCCTGAGAACTCGTCGCACAGGCAGCCGTTAAGATCATTACCGAAGAAAGGAGGGAAAACAAGCGCGTTTTTATAGTCAAGTCACACCTACTGTATGTTGGAATTTCATTTTTTTAGTAATATAACATTAAATAAATTGAAATCAATAACTAAATTAGAGAATATTTAACCACGGCGTATGTATCATTATCCCGGATTTTAAGGAGTTATGCCATGTTTATTTTTCACATTTCCGATTTGCACTATTCTTATCAGGGAGAAAAGGGCATCAAACGCCTGCGGCACGTTCTTGACAGCATAAAAAAACAAGATGTCAAACCCGACGTCATTATGGTTACAGGTGACCTTATCAACCGTGGATTTTCGGACTACGGCCCCGTCTTTCAAATGCTGAAACAACTTGAAACGCCTTTTTTGTGCATCACCGGCAACCATGACAATTCCGAAAAACTCATTGCCGCACTGAAACAATATGCTCCCGAACATCCGCTGCCCGAACACGATAAGCGGCTGGATTACGTCTGCAACGATTTTCCGCTGCGGTTTATCGCGCTGGACAGCTTTATGGACGGCGCGGCCGGCGGCAGTGTTGACGACGGTCAGCTGCAGTGGCTGGAAGAAAAGCTGGCGGACGATGACGGAAAACCAACCGTGGTTATGGTACACCAGTTCACCGTTAACGCCGGGCTGAACTTTTTTGACATCAAAACCCGGCAACCCTGGTGCGACAAATTCAACGAGATTATCAGCCGCCACCGGGACACGGTAAAGCTGGTGGCCTGCGGACACGTGCATAACGGCATTCACGGCACGATTGCCGGCGTGCCGATCGTTGCCTCGTTCAGCGCCAACTGGGAAGCATATTATGATTTCCGGCCGGTTGAAGAAATGCAGGATTTTAAACGTCAGGCCGGATATTATATTCACAGGTTCGACGGCGAAAGTATCGTCTCTTACGCCGTAACTGCCGGAAACGCAGAGCCGTCCTGATTTTTGTTACAGCTCTGAAACCTTTTGTGTTTTGCTTTCCGCTACGTTTTAACATAGTATCATCCTCAGTTAAAACAACAATAGAGGATGACTTATATGACAAACAAACCTTCAAAACCGATTAATCTTTTTGACGTTCAGGCTTCTCAGAAAATTATCGGACAGGAAAATTTTCTTAACGCTTTCAAAACCATTTTGAACCACGGCGGCTATGCTCAGGGTCCCGAAACCCGCGAACTGGATGAAAAGCTCGCCAATTACTCCGGCTCTAAATTCTGCTCGACCTGCGGTTCCGGTACCGATGCTTTGACTTTGGCTCTGATGGCCTGGAACGTCAAACCCGGCGACGCCGTCTTCGTTTCCTCTTTCACCTTTGTCGCTTCGGCCGAATGTGTTGCCCTGCTCGGCGCCACCCCGGTCTTCGTTGACTCTGATCCGGACACTTATAATATGAATCCGAAAGATTTGGAAAAAGCCATTGAAGAAGTTAAAAAAGAGGGCAAACTGAACCTGAAAGCCGTTGTTGCCGTCGATATTTTCGGTTCTCCGTGCGACTATGACACCATTATGAACATTGCCCACAAAAACGGCATGAAAGTTTTGTCTGACGCGGCCCAGAGCTATGGTTCCGTATATAAAGGCACCAAAGCCGGCAACATCACCGACATGACCGCTACCTCTTTCTATCCGACCAAACCGCTGGCCTGCTACGGCGACGGCGGCGCAGTTTTCTCCAATACCAATGAAGAAAACGAACTGGTCAAATCCTGCCGCGTTCACGGCATGAGCCCCGAAGACCACTATGACAACGTGCGTCTGGGCATGACCGGCCGCATGAACACTTTCCAGGCTGCCGTTGTTTTGCAGAAATTGAAAGTTTTTGATCAGGAACTGAAAGACCGCTATACCATTGCCAAAAACTATGACAACAATCTGAGCGACTATTTCAGAAAGCAACGTGTGCTTGACAACTGCCAGTCTGCCTATGCCCTCTACACCATCAACTGCGATGACAGAGACGAACTGATGGCTTATCTGAAAGAAAACGGCATTCCCTGCGGCGCTTATTATCCGCGTCCGGTTCACACTCAGACCGCTTACGCCAAATGGAACACCCGCAGCCTGCCGGTTTGCGAAAAACTTTCCAAGACGGTTCTTTCCATTCCGATGCATCCGTATCTGGACAAAGAATCTCAGGATTATGTCATTGAGACAATGAACAGCTTTGCCGCTAAAAAAATGAACAAAGCCGCATAAGCCGTTTCGACGATACAAAAAAATCCCCCGGAAATCCGGGGGATTTTTTTTGAATATTATTTTTTGTCTTTAAGAGCCGGCGTTTTGGATTTCATCAGCTCATCAACCGCATCGCTGATATAACCTTTGATATTGTCGCCAAAAGTCTGCCGGATATAGACCGTGAGTTCCGAAGGTTTTTCAACATATTGTTCAGCCTGGGTCTGTGCCTGCAGCAATTCTTCGATCTTGAGCTTCTTCTCCAGAACATTACGCTTTTCATCCGCGCCTTCCGCACCGCGGACGGAGGCCACGTTGAACAGAACGTGGGCATAATAAATGTCACGGGGATATTTTTCGCCAATGGCCAGCACATCACCCAAAGCCATCATGGCGTCGACATTACCCTGATCGACGGCTTTGCGCAGCGCCCGAACCGCATTGCCGTAGTTTTGCGGCGTGCCCCAGCCGTTCATATACATTTCGGAAAGCTGGAAAAGAGCATCGTCATAACCGGCGTTTGCAGCCTTGCGAATCAACTCAAAGGCTTCCCTCAAATCCTGTTCCATGACATAACCGCGAAAATAGGCATAACCCAGCATAAAATCAGCCGTCGGATTATTCTTGGCCGAAGCTTTCATAAAAAGATCCATGGCTGCATTTCCGTCTTTGGGGACGCCCTGTCCGGCCAGATACAAGAAAGCCAGATTGACCGAAGCTTCAATATTGCCGAGTTCCGAAGCTTTTTGAAACATCTGCGCGGCAAGCTGCGGATTTCTTCTGGTGCCGATGCCGCTGAAATAAAGACTGCCCAGATTGTTGATTGCCACATTATCATTTTGAGCGGCTGCCATCTTATAATATTCAAAAGCTTTTTTATGGTTTACCTCAACGCCATCTTCACCGTATAAATACATATAGCCGAGACTGAGCTGAGAATTGACGTCACCTTCGCCCGCCGTACGAATCAGTTTTTCAAGCACGGTCTCCTGCGGACCGCTTTCTACCTTAACTTCCGGCTTCTTTTTCTTGTCCAGAAAATTCAAAAAAGAAAATATGCCTTTGTCTTCAGACTTGGCTGCAGCTATATCTTCCGCCTTGGCCGGCGCCGGCGTTTCTTCTTTTTCAGGCTGCTGAGCAACGATGTCTCCGCTCAGAGAAAGCACGGCGTCCTGAGCCGAAGCCTGCGAAATCGCGGTCATCAGACCAAACAAAACCAAAGATAATCTGCGCATTATTATTCCTATCTGTCATAATTTCGAGACTGAGCCCACATGCGTCTGGCATTGTGTTTTTGGCTCTGTTGTCTTTTATTATGATAATTTCTGCGCTGATTATCAAGTCTTTTGTAAATATATTCCGTTCTCGGATCTTCATATTTGAAGCCGCGTTCCCTCAGGGCTTCGATTTCGTCTTTATCGGCGATGACATCGTCAAGCTCACGCTCGTTGTAGCCGTCCTGATAAAAGTGAACCTGCGTCAGAAAACGATTGTCCCCTTCCGAGAAAAACTGCGCTTCATTGCCTTCAATACGGCCATTGTATTTGGGAATGATGAAACTGCTGTATCTTTCGGCAAAGTCCTGCATCTGCTCGGCATTAATCAACAGTCCCAAAGACTTGAGCTCTTCATCGGTCACATTGAAAGCATTGCTCATGTCATAGGCCTTGAACGGGCGGTAAATAAAGTTTTTGGTTATAAAGTCCGCAACGCTTTTGAATATTTTTTCAGTTCTGCCGCTGTATATGCTTTTGCTCTCGGCATCAAAATTTTTGCCGTTGGCCTGCTTAAAGTCTTCCAGACGAAAAGCCTTGTCCAAAACCTGCAGATTATATGCACGGATGGATTCCTTGTTAATTTTCTGAATGGCCATTTTGTATTTGAAAACATTTTTTCTGGCAATCAGCCGGTCTCCGACGCCTTTGTACTTTTTCAGGTTCTCTTCCCAAAAACGCAAACCGTAATCGCCAGTGTGCTCGGAAGATATCAGGACATTACCGGCTTCCGACAACGGCGGATTGGACTTTCCGGCATAAATCCCATGCGTTTTGATATCACCTTCAAAAAGTTTGGTGATTTTTATCTGGCATTCCACAACAAACGGATGCCCTTTTACGCTCATATGCAAAAACATCTTTTTATCGCGATAATTTTTTTCGTTATAGTCCTTGCTGTTAGAACTGTTGGCATTGAAAGCATCTTTGGTTTCTGCTTCTATGACGCCGTATTTAGGATCCTGAGAAAAGATGTTAAGCGTTTCTTCCGTATCCATATAATATTTGCGGGTAATGGTCAGGCGGACAACGTCATTCAACCGCTCATGCGGCAGCTGAATCTTTTTTAATTTTCTTTTAAACAAAGCGTTGTCGGTACCGCAAGCCGTACGCAGCTTTTGCACCTCGGCCTGATACTGATTATAATATTTTCCGCCGTGAGAAATCACCTTGCCGGTCTTTTTGTCGACTACCGGCATTTTTATCTTGTCAATGGCACGGCGCACGTTTTTTAATCCGGGCATAATCACATAAACCGGATTATCACGGAAGTCGTAAAAAGTCAGACGCATATTGGTAAACGGCGTAATATGCTTTACGCGGTATTCCTTATAGCGTTTCATATTGTCATGCCCGTCTATGCCGGTGTTTTCTTCAACTTTTCCGGTTTCAAGGTTAATGGCGTTAATTTCATCAGGCGACGGTTCCTCGCCAAGTTCGGCCAGACGTTTTAATTTATGCGGACGGAAATTTCTTAACAGCGTTTCGCTGACATTCTTATAGATGCTGCGCGTCGTTTCCATGGAATTGCCAAAGATTCCTTTCAAATAATCGGCTGCTTCTTTGGTAATGAGCTTCTGGCGCAATGCCTTGTTGACATAGGCAATGCTGTAATCATCAATGACTTTGCGGATATCCATAATCTGCTGCGGCGAAAAATGTTCAATATCCGCCGCCGTTATCTTGAGATCTCTGTCTTCTGCCAATGCAGATTTAACTTCTGCCATAAATTTTTCATAATCGGGCATAGTAAACTCTCTTTTTTTGTCTAAACCATTTTTCAATATAGCATAAAAACGGCAGAAATCAAGTCTATTTATATTACATTAATATTAAACTTTGCGGCAAATTACGGATAAAAAAAGCTCCCGGAACAAGCCGGGAGCCAAAGCAACGGATTTATATTGACAAAGTATCAGAACAGTTTCAGAACCGACTGAGCAGCCTGAGAAGCCAAACTCAGAGAGTTAATAGCCAGCTGCTGTCTGGTCTGCAGAGCCAGCATATTTGCGGACTCTTCGTTCATATCGGCCAAAGTCAGCTTGTCGGC
>CALXRQ010000015.1 GCA_944390895.1 uncultured Alphaproteobacteria bacterium | reverse complement strand
AACAACCTGATCTTAGGTATAACCCAAAATACCTTTGAGTTCGCCTTCAGAAGCTTTCTTCATGGCAGCGCAGATTTCTTCATAAGAAGCGGCTTTTTTCAGGTTAACGGTCAGGTCAACAACAGAAACATCCAAAGTCGGAACACGCATAGACATACCAGTCAGTTTGCCGTTCAAAGACGGAATAACTTTACCGACAGCTTTGGCAGCACCGGTAGAAGACGGAATGATATTGCCGGAAGCAGCGCGACCGCCTCTCCAGTCTTTCATAGACGGGCCGTCAACCGTTTTCTGAGTAGCAGTGGTAGAGTGAACGGTAGTCATCAAGCCATCAGCAATGCCGAAAGCATCGTTCAAAACCTTGGCAATCGGAGCCAGGCAGTTGGTGGTGCAGGAAGCATTGGATACAAACTGGGTACCTTTTACATAAGAATCGGTATTAACACCGCAGACGAACATCGGTGTGTCGTCTTTAGAAGGCGCAGACATTACAACATATTTGGCACCGGCATCAATATGACCCTGAGCTTTTTCTTTGGTGAGGAACAGACCGGTAGATTCAACTACATATTCAGCTCCGATTTCGCCCCATTTCAGATCTGCCGGGTTTTTCTCAGCAGTTACGCGGATGGCTTTGCCGTTTACAACCAGTTTGCCGTCTTTAACTTCAATTGAACCTTTGAACTGGCCATGCATGGTGTCATAACGCAGCATATAAGCCATATATTCTACATCAATCAGGTCGTTGATGCCGACGATTTCAATATCGTTTCTTTCCTGAGCGGCACGAAATACCAGACGACCAATACGTCCAAAACCGTTAATACCGACGCGAATTGTCATATTATTATCCTTCCTTAAATATTGATGTGCGGACAGCCCCGCACGGCATTGATTAAAATCGCACATAATGTAACACTATTAGAGTTTTTTTCAAGAAAAATTTCATTTTGCTGCACATCAACAAATTAAAATTCAGTTTCACAAAAAAGGGATGCCTTTTGAACATCCCTACTTTCTTCCTACCACTTTCCCCAGTGGATTTTTTCTTCATGATAGCGGTCATCCGGCTGCTTGGGTGCTTCCAGCGGATAGCCCATGGTAACAATGGCAAACGGACGAATGTTTTCCGGCAGGTTTAAATGTTCTTTCAAAGAATCGACCACGCGCTGCATCGGCGCGGCGCCGCAATAACAGGTTCCGATGCCTTTGGACCAGGCGGCCAGCATCAGGCTCTGGGTGGCAATGGCGCAGTCAACGTCAATAAAGCTCCATTTTTCGTCTTCCTTGTTGCGGCTGAAAGACTTCTCCACATCGCCGCAGACAATAATTACGCAGTCGGCGTCTTTGGCAAAGGACGTCCAGCGCTGAATGTGACGGAGGTTGGTTAAAAATTCGCGGTCGTCGATAACCAAAAATTCCCACGGCTGTTTGTTATGCGCGGTCGGGGAATATTGGGCGGCCTTAATGATTTCCCTGATAGTTTCCTTAGAGATTTTTTTAGAAGTGTCGTACTGACGTACCGAACGGCGGGTTAACAAACCTTCCATTAATTCCATTTGGGTTCTCCTGCTTGTTTAATGCACAACTCTCGTCAGGCTTTCTATCCGCGGCAATACCGAATTTTCAATAATGAAAGCCATTGATTTTTCAACCATTTTGTCGGTATGTTCAAGAGTTTGAATTATTTCATCCGAATTTTCGGAATTGTCAAGTTTTTTCTCCAGACTCCTGTAAACGCCGGCCAGATCGCTCAAAGAATCAATCATTTCCGCCAGATAGGCCGGAATCTTCAAATCCTGCTTTCCGCCCCAGAAACCTTCGACATAGCCCCATTCTATCTCGTTAAAGCGCGCTTCGCACCAAAATTTCAAATCGGCAGGGTTCTGCTTGGGCAAACGAATACGGTTGAGTTTGACGTTTTCAAAAACCTCATCCCACAACCCCATGAAAAACTTGAAAAACAAATCGGCCTCGTCTTTGGTTTCAAGCCGGGGCGCCTGTCCCTGCGGCCAAAAAGACGAAATGACGTCCGAGGGGCGCAGCTCCAGATTGGGACTGCAAACCGCTCCCGCAAAACGCAGGCGGACAATGTCCAAAGGGGTCGGGCATTTATAATGTTCAAGCATTTTCCCGAAGGTTTCATCACCAATGTATTTATTTTCGCTTTTCATTTTGTTCTTCTCTGCTTTACTGCTGCTGTCATTCTGACCAAGCAAAAAGTCTCTTTTTGCTTGAGGAAGAATCTCAGCCGATTATATCCTCATACAAATCCTTCCATAAAGGATTTTTTTGTTCTATCAAGTTATTTTTTCTATCCCGGCGCCATCCCTTCAATTGCTTTTCTCGCCGAATGGCATCTTTGATATTTTCAGTTGTTTCAAAATAAACTAATTTATTAATACTGTATTTCTTAGTAAAACCTTCTATCAATTTATTTTTGTGTTCATAAACCCTTCTGACCAAATTACCGGTCACACCGATATAAAGTACGTAGCATATCTTGTTGGTCATTATGTATACATAGTAATCTTTCATTTTTCTCTTAGTAATATAATTTGCTGAGATGTTTCGCTACGCTCAACATGACAATCACGTATCCTTCGCTTTGCTCAGGATTATATAACAAAAGGAAAAACCTCAACCCAGCAATTTTCGCTTTTCATTTTGTTCTTCTTCGTCTATACATATTATCGTTAAGTTCAATTTAATGGAGTTTTCAGATTTGTCTAGGGAAAAATTAGGTTTTATTTTAGCCGCCGCAATGCTGACCGAAGCCTGTTCGGTCACGGCGCCGTTTATTGACCGCCGCCGCGAGGCCGGTGCCGCCACACCGCAGACATTATACGTCGGCGCGTCCCAACCCGATGCTCCCGCCGTATGCTACAATGCCCTGACAACTCCTTACGCCGAGGTCAAAAAGCTTGCCGACGAAGAATGCCGCAAACAGCGGACCGGCAGCTATGCCGTGGCGGAAAAGCAAACGGTTTTCACCTGCCGACTGCTCATTCCCAACCATTTTTACTTCAAATGTGCCGGACCGATACCCGAAAAAGCTAACTGATTAAATCTTCCAGCCAGGAAGTGATGTCGGCGGTAGCATAATCTACATAAGCCGGCAGAATCTTATAGTTGTCCAGTTCCTGTTCTGACTCGGCAACCCAAACGGTTTTGGTTCCCATTTTGTGAATGCTTTCCAGATTGCGGAAACTGTCGTCAAAAAAGATAGCCGCTTCCGGGTCAATCCGGTAACGCTCGAAAAACTCCTTAAACGCCCGGGGATCTGGCTTGGGAATGAAATTGGTGCTCTGCGCTCCGAAAAAACCGTCGATGTTCTTTTCAATACCCAGTTTTTTGCAAATTCTTAAACCATGGCAATAACTGCCATTGGTAAACACATATTTGCGCCCGGGAATTTTGGCTATGGCCGCGTTCATGCGCGGGTTGGGACGGATACAGCTTAAATCAAGGTTCTGGTGTACCTCGCGGACAAACTTGCGGGGTTTGATGTCGGTGGTCTGCATCAGCCCGCAGATGGTAGAACCGTATTGATGATAATATTCCACGCAGAGTTCGCGGGCTTTTTCTTCATCCACGCCAAGATATTTGCAGATGTGCGCGGTTATCGAATCCTGAATGATTTTATCCAGTCCGCTCGATTTGGGATACAAGGTGTCGTCAATATCAAAAATCCAATATTTAACTTCAGCCAAATCCTTAATGTTCGGGGCTGAAATTATTGAAAAGCTCTGAGTTTTTGCTATTGTGTTTTTCATAATTCTTTTATAAAGTGTGTTCAATGTTTTAATAATATCATTATAGAGTAAATTTACTCTTAAGGGAACTAAAATCGGGAATATCAAAAATGGACTTGTCAATCGAAAACGTCATCAATCAAAAACTCGGCGCAATTTTTCAAAAGCTCGGCCTGGACGAGAAGTTTGCCTTGGTTAAGCCGTCAGACCGCCCGGATTTGAGCGACTTTCAGTGTAACGGCGCTCTGGCTCTGGCCAAATCCACCCGCAGAAATCCGCGTGAAATTGCCTCGCTCATCGGCGCGGAACTGGAAAAAGACGCCGACTTTGCCAAGATATCAATTGACGGCCCGGGTTTTATCAACATCACCCTCAATGACGCGTTTCTGGGACGCCTGATGGACAAGATGTCCGCAGACGATCGCTTCGGCTGCGGCAAGACCGCCGCGCCCAAAAAAGTGGTTATGGACTTCGGCGGGCCGAACGTGGCCAAAGCCCTGCACGTCGGTCACCTGCGCTCGGCCGTTATCGGCGAGGCCATCCGCCGCATTGAAAAGTTTGCCGGCAACGAGGTGGTTTCCGACGTTCACTTCGGCGACTGGGGCACCCCGATGGGAATGATTTTGTCGGAAATCATCCGTCAGGACGGAGATTTGAGCAAAACCGAATCTTATGATATCAACCGGATTTCGGCTTTTTACAAACAGGCCAACATTCGCTGCAAGGAAGACGAAAGCGCCAAAGAAAACGCACGCCTGATTACCACCAAAATCCAGGACAAAGTTCCCGAATATTACAAAGCCTGGCAGCACCTGCGCAGGGTTTCGATTGAGGCGGTCAAGCAAAACTACAGCGAACTCGGCGCGCATTTTGACCTGTGGCTCGGAGAAAGCGATGCACATCAGGCCAGCTTTGAGATTACAGACATTGCCAAGGCCAAGGGACTGTCCGAAGTGGACGACGGCGCGACCATCATCCGGCTGGAAGAAGACAAAAAACCTATGCCGCCGGTTATCCTGATTAAAAGCGACGGCGGTTTCGGCTATCAGATTACCGATATTGCCACCATCAAAATGCGCTATGACGACCTCAAGGCCGACGAAATCATCTATGTGGTCGACAAGCGCCAGTCCCTGCATTTTGAGCAGGTTTTTGAGGTGGCGGGAAAACTCGGAATCGCACCCGGCGTAACTCTGAAACACATCGGTTTCGGCACCGTCAACGGCGCCGACGGCAAACCTTTCAAAACCCGTGACGGCGGCGTTATGAATCTGGAAGACCTGATTAAGCTGTCCAAAGACAAAGTTCGCGAATCCATGCCCAAGCCCGGCGAAGTCGAAGGATACGGCGAAGCCGAAATCGAAAAGCTGGTAACGCAGATTGCCATCGGCGCCATCAAGTTTCAGGATTTGAAAAACAACATTGCGTCCGGTTATGTCTTTGAACTCGACGATTTTGCAAAATTTGAAGGCAAGACCGGCCCTTATATTCAATATGCCATTGCGCGCATTAATTCCATCATTCGCAAGGCGGCGGCCGCCGGCATCGTTCCCGGGGAAATTGTCATCACCAACAAGGAAGAACGTGATTTGGCGCTCAAACTGGCCCAGTTCGGCAATACGGTCATGCGCGCCTACAACGAATATGAACCAAGCATTATTTCCGACTATGTTTATACGCTGGCGCAGGCTTTCAGTTCTTTCTACAGCACCTCTTCAATTATGAACGCCGAATCTGCTTCAGCCGCGGCTTCGCGCCTGAAGCTGGCAACGCTGGTTCGCGATATTCTGAAAAAGCTGTTGGAACTCCTCGGTATCGAAGCGCCCGAAGTTATGCTCAAACGCGAGGCCGAGTAGCACTCGGAGTCAACAGTCAACTGCCTCACCGCCTCCGTTGTCGGCACAACAAAATGTCACCCTGTGCTTGTCGAAGGGTCTCAGCAATATTATAAGGCTGGGATGGAGTTCGACATCGATGTTGCTCACTCACTTCGTTGCTTCACTTTGTTCAGGATGACAATTGTGGTAAGGCTGAGATGCTTCGACAGGCTCAGGATGACAGTTTTTGAGGTAAAGGGCATACAAAAAAAGCCTTATTAAAAAATAAGGCTTTTTTTCTTTTAATAAATCAACAGGCTCTTTGCATTTGGGAGCTCATCAGCCCTTCGGAAATCTGCAAGTTGGTCATAATCATCGAATCCAGCGTTTTGGCATTGATGGAATCGATATTCTGGCCGACCTCAAGCGTTTTCTGCGAAACATAGTCCGCAAGCTTAATCAGATTGCTTTTGGTTTCTTTGGGCAACTTGCTGTCTTTGGAAGAAGCCAGCGTCTTGATATAGACCCACAGTTTCATATTGTTGTCCAGCGCCTCAACCAGGTCTCTGGTATCTGACTTTTCGCGAGCGGAAGACAAGTCTATGGCACAACGCAGCAGAGAAAACGCCTCTTCCTGAGCCAGAGAATTTTTTATGGCTTCAAGCAGGCCTTCCGAAATCTGCATATTGATATTAATCATAGTGTCATAGTCCGATTTGGTCATATTGTTAACGCCTTTGGACAAGATCAGGCGTTCAACATATTTTGAAAGTTTATAAAGATTTTCTTTAATACCGTCGGGAAGCAAATTCTTTGCGCTTTTGAGCGATGTTTCTATCTCTACCCAAAGTTTCAGGTTATGCTCCAGAGCAACGAGTTTTTCGTGAGCATCATCGCCAGACGAGGCTTTGGAAAGTTCCAGAGCAAAGTCCATAAATATCTTTGCCTCACGCTCTGCAGCAGAGATTGGGTTTATCTGTTCGTTCATTTCAGCTTCCTTGATTCTAAAATTTTAAATTCACACTTCTGATTTCATATATAATCGCTGCATTATTTTTTTAAATACGGCAGCGGCTGCTATCCACAACTTTCTCTAAAAAAAGCCTGCCTGCGGCTTCTGCCGAAAGCAGGCTTCTTTAGGGAGAATACAGAGCATTTGCTGCTCTTTGGTTTTGAGAAAAAATGGGGAGATTTTTTCTCAACTTTTTGAGAACATAATAATTTAGGGAAATGGATCAGAACGGCGACAATATGTCTAAGAACTGCCGTCCGTAGCGCGGCTGCTGGACATCCGAGATGACGCCTTTGCCGCCGTAAGAAACTCTGAGTTCGGCAATTTTGCTCGATTCAATCGTGTTGTTGGAACTGATGTCGGCTCGGCGGATAATGCCTTTGACCGTCAGTTGACGCAGTTCATAGTTGACGCGGATTTCCTGCGTGCCCTCTATCACCAGATTGCCGTTGGGCAGAACCTGCGTCACAACCGCGGCCATGGTCATCTCTATTTTTTCCTTGCGGTCAATTTTGCCGTCGCCGGAAATCTCGCGGTTGGAGGTAATGTCTATCAACGAGCTCATATTATTGCCGCTCGGCAGATAGTCGCTGACCTTGTTTTCAAAGCCGGCCATGGCGTTAATGCCCATGGAGTCTTTGTTGTTGTCGCGGTTTTGCTCGGTTTCGTTCTCCATCAGCGCCGTATCTTTGGCCGAAACGTTAACGGTGATGATGTCTCCGACTTTGGCGGCGCGCTGGTCTTTAAAGAAACCGCTGGAACCCTTGCGCCACAAAGAATTGGGGCTCGATTCCGCCGTGTTGGTCTCCGGCATCGGCATTGACACCGGCTGATATCCGGGCACTTCGGTCGGATTTTCGATTTTGGCCAGAGCCGGTTCGGCGCCGACATGGGTCAGCCGATCCCACATTCCGACGCAGCCCGACAGCGAGGTTGCCATCAGCAACGCCATGGCACAGCGCCCGTATCGGTTTTGGTTTAAGCTTTTCATTTCAACAGTTCCCCCTTCTATTGACTAATTTCAATGGTATCGGCATCAATGACCACGCCGTACACTTTTTTGCGGCTCTTGGAATTTTCCGCCTCAATCTTCTGACCGCGGGCACCGTCTTCCAATGCCACGGCCTGAGCCGTAATGGTCATCTGACCGGTTTTATACACGGCGGTAATGACATTTCCCCTCTTTATCAAAACCACCTCTCCGATTTCCCGTTCGCTGATTAACTTTCCTTCTTTCAGAGAACGTTTGGCTTCCATTCCCGCCAGTTTTTCAGCCTCGGTAACCATATTGGGCTTGACCCGGCCGGAACGGACTTTTATGACTTTCAGGTCTTCTGTCCCGATAATTTCGCCTTTGCCTATCACCCGCGCCGGAACATAAACTTCTTTCAGCGGAAAGTAACGTCCCTGAATCTGTGTTTTGGCTGCCGCTTTGCCATCGGCAAAAACTTCCAGTGCACAGCTGAACTTGTTCTGCGTTTCGTCATATTTGAGCTTTGAAACCAAAAGCTTGGCCTTTTTGGCGCCGGGAAGGCTGAAAGAAGTCTGCCCGCCGAAAGCTTCTATTTCAAACTCGCTGTCCGCGCCCTGCTCCGCAAACTCTTTGCGCACCGCAGACATGACCTCTTCTTCGCCGACATAAAGCGGCGCTTCTTCCGCTTTTGCGGCCGAGGCTAAAAACAAAACGAACAAAACCCGGGTGACAAACTTCAACATCAACTTACATCCTTAACGAAGCTGCGTAATCGTATTAAGCATCTGATCCGAGGTCTGGATAATCTTGGAGTTCATTTCATAGGCTCTCTGCGCGGAAACCAGCTCGGTAATTTCGGCAACGGCATTGACGTTGGACGTGGTCAGATAGCCCTGCAAAATGGAACCGAAACCTTCGGTGTCCGGGTTGTCCAAAATCGGCGCGCCGGAAGCTTCCGTTTCGGTGAACATATTGTTGCCGATGGCTTCCAGACCGGCTTCATTGGTAAAAGCCGCCAGTTCCAGCTGGCCGACGTTTACTTCGTCGGTTTCGCCGTCCTGTTTGACCCAGACTTCGCCCGAAGCGTTTACAAAAACTTCAACCGCATCTTCGGGAATGGTGATTTCGGGCTGAACGATATAGCCGTCATGAGTGACGATGACACCGTCGCCGTTGCGCTGAAAAGCGCCGTCACGGGTATAGCCGATGCCTTTGCCTTCCGGCAGCTCAATCTGAAAATAGCCGCGCCCCTGAATGGCCAGATCCAGCGGATTGTCGGTTTTGCTGACGCCGCCGCCGTCGGTAATGCGGTAAACGGCCGCGGTGCGGACGCCGGTGCCGAGCTGAATGCCGGACGGCACGATGGTCTGGGCAGCCGTAGACGTAGCACCGGGACGGATGATGTTCTGATAAATCAAATCGTTGAACTCCGCGCGCCGTTTGGTGTAAGCGGTGGTGTTCATATTGGCGATGTTGTTGGAAATGACGTCAACATTGGTTTGCTGGGCAAGCATTCCGGTGGCACCGATATTTAATGATCTCATAATTTTATTCCCCTATAAAATTTATGCCATTTGGGCAAAAGCACTGATTGTGTTGGATACGCGGTCGTGTTCTTCGTCTATCATCTGCTGCACCATTTCGTAAGAGCGCTGCAGGTTGACCATTTTGGTCATTTCCGCGATTGCATTTACGTTTGATTTTTCTACGGATCCCTGCAAAATCCGGGCATCCGCGGCGCCGATCAGCATGTCGTTGCCGGCCGTGTTTTCAAACATGGTGCCGGCGACTTTCAAAAGTTTCTGATTGTCGGCAAAAGTTACCAGTTTCAAACGGCCGAGATTGCCGTTTTCGGTCGAAACCTCGCCGTTTTCGGCAATGGTCACTTCCCGTTCGCCCGGCGCAATGAAAAAAGGTTCGTTGTTTTCGGACAAAACCGTATAGCCTTCATTGGTTACCAACTGGCCGTCCGCATTCAGGGTAAACTGACCTTTGCGTGTATAACGCTCACCGGCGTCGGTCTGAACCGCAAAAAAACCTTCGCCCTTGATGGCGACGTCAAAGGTGTTTCCGGTTTCGGCAATCATACCCTCGGTAAAGTCCTTGAACGTAGCATAATCCTGTGTGAAATAAACCGGATCTTTGGCCAGCTCGCGGCCGTTGGTCGTGCGCACCAGATAAGAGCTGAAAACCGCCTCGTCCTGCTTGTAACCGGCCGTATTCATATTAGCCATGTTGTTGGAAACAAAGTCCATCTGCTTCCACAGCGCCATCTGACGCGACAAGGCTATATATTTGGTATTATCCATTATATTCTCCCCAATAGTTTGGATAATTAAATTCTTTACAAAACGTTAATGCAAGAAGCGTGCCAAAAATAATAAAAAGATGATAACAAATATGATAAGCCTCTGTCTGACTTATATTTTTATTAACCATAAGGTTTTAATCTGGATGCTGTTACAACAGCACGGAGCTTTATTATGAAAAAATTTTTGCCTTTTTGCACCGCCGCCGCGCTCTTTTGCGGCAATATTCAGGCACAGGAAACGGATTTAGACATTCAGGCGACCGTCAACGGCGAACCGGTTCAGGTGAAAGTCTACGATTTTGAGGAGAATGAAAAGAACCAAAAAATCAAAGACACAATCATATCCGGTTCCGCCGAAGACATAAAAAAACTTTTGGCGGAAGGACACGACGTCAACAAAGACTACGACTGCGGCAGCATGCTCAACACCGCAATCCAAAGCCTGGCCAACCCCGATGTTGCTTCCAGCCAGAATTCCCATGCGTCAGAAAAGGTAAAAACGTTAATTGAAGCCGGTGCCGACGTAAATATGGAAGCCTGCGGACAAACGCCGCTTACCGCGGCTCTGGCGCTGCCGGTTCGATTGCAGATAATGCAAGCTTTCGGCGGAATGTTCTCCGGTATGATGAGCAATGCGAAGGAAGGGAACTGCTGCATTGACGGCGACTGCAAACCCTGCGCGGAAGTTTCCGATGCGGAGAAAAAGCAGATTGAACGGCAGCTCGACGATGGTTTTGGCGCAATGCGGCGGCAAATCGATTCAAACCTCATGGAAATATTAAACCTTTTGATTGACAACGGCGCCGACGTTAACCAGGCCGTCAGCGGATCGACACCGCTGATGACCGCAGCCATGGCTCCCCAAGACGGCAGCAGCGAACCGCTGAAACTGCTTCTGGCGCGGGGCGCAAATCCAAATATCCGCGACAACAGCGGAAATACGGCGCTGTTCTGGGCTTACTTTTCCGGCAACAATCAGGCAATCGAACTTTTGAAAGCGGCCGGCGCGGACACGTCCATACGCAACAACAAAGGCCAGCTCTACAATGAATTTAAGGAAATCAGTGCTTCAATTGAAATAAACGCCGAAACTACAGACGCCGG
Source organism: uncultured Alphaproteobacteria bacterium (assembly GCA_944390895.1). Taxonomy (GTDB): domain Bacteria; phylum Pseudomonadota; class Alphaproteobacteria; order RF32; family CAG-239; genus CAJLXD01. The sequence goes on along the minus strand of CALXRQ010000015.1, from coordinate 30,987 downwards.
CAACGGCGAACAGCAACACGAGGCTGTCCGGCCTTCCGCTGATGTTTCAAACGACGGAGAAAAAACATACGTCGCACAAAGGAGACCCAGACGAACTACTTTTCATCGCTGAAAGTCAGATAAATATACTTGGTCAGTTTTGAGGGACGGTCAACGACAAAGCTGAAAGCGACCCTGCCGTCCGCGGTGATAATCGGAATAACCGAAGTTGCTTTCTGCGTTTGAATCAGCTTGGCGTCTTTATCCAAAAGCTCGGCATAAATCGTCGGAATATCCAGCGTGCGTTTGGTTTTATTGACAATAAAGCCTTTGATTTCCAAATAACGAACCGCGTCTTCCTCATATTCGCGCCGGGTAACGTTTTGAAACTCCAGACCTTCGCCGGTGACGCGAGACTTGATGCCCAGCACCGTATATATCGGCTCCATGCTCGGAAAGGCGCGGACAATTTCATAACGCGCATAATAAGCGCCGAGCAGCACAAAAACCAACAGTGCAAAGTAGTAATATTTGTAGTTGCGGGGATTTTTCAAACCCAAATTTTTGATGACGCCTTTCCAGGCTTTTTGAGCCGGTTTTTCTTCGCTTTCGGCCTTAAACAAAGCTTCGGTTTCTTCAGAAAGACGCTTGAAGATATCCTTAACGTCTTCAGAATCGGCCTCGCGCGCCTCTTCTTCCAGCTCTTCCAGGCTCTTGCCGGGCAGATCATCCTCCGCGGTCTCTTCTCCGTCGGTGGCAGGCTCATCGGCTGTTCCTTCGGCATCTTCGTCCCGCAGATGACCGGCTTCGTCCAAACGCAGCTTCTCCTCTTCGGTAAACTCGGCCGTGCGCAGTTTGGAACCGTCAATCAGGTCTTCGGGCATACATTTAAATACTTTTCCGCAGACGGCGCAACGCAGACGACGTCCCTTTTCTGGAACGACATCGGCCTCAATCTCATAACCGGTTTTGCATTTAGGACAATATATCTGCATTATTACCTCTTGTATAGCAATATAGGCAGAAAACAGATTTAAGCAAAGAAAAAAACCATTTTATTAAATGAAATATTTGGTAGACCTATTTGTTCTCATCCTTTATTATACGGGACAGAAATTTGAAACAGGAGCAAACGCAGTTGTTAAACGTCGACAATAGCCAAAATTCAATTATCGAGATGCAAAACGTCGGCATCCGCTACGGACAGGGACCGGAAATTCTCAGCGACATCAAGCTCTCTTTGAAAAAAGGGTCTTTTCACTTTCTGACTGGAAAAAGCGGTGCCGGCAAAACATCTTTGCTTTCCATGATGTATCTGGCTCAGAAGCCCAGCCGGGGAATCGTCAGCGTGTTCGGTAAAAACGTGAATTTTACCAACCGGGATTCTCTGGCCATGCTGCGCCGCAAGATCGGCGTCGTGTTTCAGGATTTCCGCCTAATCGACCACTTGTCCGCCTTTGACAACGTCGCCCTGCCGCTCCGGGTCTGCGGCATGGACGAACGCGAAGTGCGCAAAAGAGTTCTGGAAATTCTGCAATGGGTTGAGCTCGACAAACATATTCAGGCCGCGGCTTCAACGCTGTCCGGCGGTGAAAAACAGAGAATCGCCATTGCCCGCGCCGTCATCAACCGCCCGGACCTGTTGCTTGCGGACGAGCCGACCGGCAACGTTGACAACGACATTGCCCCGAAACTGATGAAACTCTTCGTCGAGCTGAACAAACTCGGAACCACGGTGGTGATTGCAACCCACAGCGAAAAGCTGATTACCGACTTTGCGTTTCCGCGGCTGCACCTGCAGAACAGAGGACTCAAAATTTTCGGCCCCTGCGACGCTTCCGGAATGAGGGGGTGCCATGTCTAACCAGAAAACCTTTATATCCCGCCATGAGGAACTGCCGCTGAAAGGCGACAGCACCAGTCTGTTTTTGCAGATTATGATATCCATTGCCGTCTTTTTGTTTGCCGTGACATTGTCGGGCGTTCTTTCCATCAATACCATGCTGCAAAACTGGAACGAAAGCATTCTCGGTTCGCTGACCGTGCAGATTATGCCGGTAAATCACGTCAACCGCGACAAGGCCATGGCCGAAACGCTGGCGCATCAGGAAAAGGCCGTGGAATTTCTGGGCAGCCTGCCCGAAATTGAAAAAGTTACGCCGCTGAACGACGGTCAGCTCGAAAAACTGATTCAGCCCTGGCTCGGAGACGGCATTAACATTACCGATCTGCCGATGCCGCGGATTATAGACGTGAAAATCAAACGCGGCGCGGAAGTTGACTTTGTCAAGCTGGCGGCGCAGCTGGCGCAGGTGACGCCGATGGCTTCCATAGACAACCACAAGCTCTGGCTCAACAAGCTGATTAAGTTTGCCGACGGCCTGAAAATGCTGGCAATGTGCATTTTGGCTCTGGTTATCATGATTACTTCCGGCGCCATATTCTATACCACGCAAACCAGTCTGGGACTGCACGGCTATACCATCGGCATTCTGCACCTGATGGGCGCCAAAGACACGTATGTGGCGCAGCAGTATGCCAAACGCACGGCCATTCTGGCTCTGGAAGGCGGTCTGATCGGTCTGGCCATCGCCATTCCGACGATTTTCGGCATTGCCTCCCTGGCACAGCAGATTGAAGGCGGAATCATCAGCGAAGCCAAGCTTTCTTTCGAGGCCTGGGGCGTCATTTTGAGTCTGCCGCTGCTGGCTTCCTTCATTGCCATGACTACGGCTTATTATACCGTTAAGAAAACCTTGCAGAAAATGATGTAACAATGAAAAAACTTTTGACAATCGGCGGATTTTTGGCTTTATGCGGCTGGTTTGCAGGGTTTGCGGCCTTCGCCGGCAAAATTAACGACTATCAAACGGACGAGACGACAAAGACTGACGCCATCGTGGTGCTCACCGGCGGACGCAACCGCATCAGCGAAGCCGTCAGGCTCTGGGACAAGGGACTGGCCGACAAGCTGTTCATTTCCGGCGTGGAAAAAAACACTTCCCTTGACGCCATCAGCAAACGACAGGCCGTTACTTTTACCCGCCGCAAAGGCATTCTTCTGGACCGAAAATCAACCAACACCATTGAAAACGCCATCGAAACCCAGCTGTGGATGGAACAAAACGACATAAAGTCCATCCGGCTGGTTACCTCCAACTACCATATGCCGCGCAGCATTGAGGAATTTTATTTTCAAAACCCGGACATGAAAATCATCGTTCATCCGGTTTATTCGGACTTTGTGGCAAAAGAATGGTGGAAAAGTGCGCGAAGTTTCTATTTAATTGCTTCGGAATATAATAAATTTTTATATGTCTGGCTGGCCAGAAGAATAACCAAAAAGGAATAAGCCTATGATATATCTGCGTTCGCTGATTTTTAACGTTCTGTTTTATACAACCTTGGGCATCGGCTGTGTTTTCGGCTCCGTCGTCGGACTGTTTTCAAGAAAAGCCACAATTCCGATGTGGAATCACTTCTGGATGCCGCTGTGCTGTTCTTATCTCAAAATCTGCGGTTTGAAAATTGAAATCCGCGGCCGGGAAAATATCCGTCAGGAAGGCGTTATTTACGCGGTTAAACACCAGTCGGCCCTTGAGACCTATTGCCTGTCTTCATACATTACCAAAGCAACGTTTATTTTGAAAAAAGAGCTTACGTATATCCCCATTTTCGGCTGGGCTCAGCATTTTTACGGCATGATTGCGGTTGACCGCGCTGCCGGCGGTGCAACGCTGAAAAAGCTGCTGAAAGAAGCCCGCGACAGAATGAAACAGGGACGGCCCATCATCATTTTTCCCGAAGGAACCCGGACCAAACCGGGATTGACGACCGAATATAAGCCCGGCTTGGTCTTTTTGTATCAGAACCTTAATGTTCCGGTGGTTCCGGTGGCTTTAAACACCGGCCTGTTTTGGGAAAAAAATTCTTTCCTACGGCATCCGGGCAAAATTATCATCGAATTTATGAAACCGCTGCCGCTGGGGCTGGAAAAGAAAGAATTTATGAAAGAGCTTCAGTCCCGCATAGAAGCCAAATGTGCCGAACTTAATGCGGAAAGCGTAAAAAACTATCCCGCCGCCCAAACCATTCTGGACAAATACAAGAAAGGTTAGAAGCCGTGACCGAGCCGATTTCAGAACAGATGCCCAATTTATTTTCCCTGCGGGAAGCCGAACCTGCCCTCAAGCCGAAGTGGTATCAGAAATATGCCTGGCTGATCGGGGCCGGCGCCCTGGCTTTCATCGGCGGAACGGTTATCATCAATTCATATCTGCAAAGAAGCGCCGTCATTCATCAGATTAAAAACGGCATAAACTATACCATAAAATCATTAAACCTGTCCGGCTGGGACGCCGCTTATGACGAAGTGGCATTTAATCCCGCCTATCCCGGAGATCTGGTTCGTTTCAAAAACCTGACGTTTTACAGCCCGGACGGGACGAACGGTCTCTCGATAAAAATTCCGGAACTGGTTATCCGCAGCGGCTTTATCAATGCCGGAAAGTTCCGCGTCCGGTTTCCGCAGGGACTTGTCATCTCAGGTTCGGGACAGGAACATAAAGTTTCGTTTGAAAATTACGATTTCAGCGCTGAAGCTTCCGGCGGGCAGTTGCTCAACAATATTGTCTGGCAGGCGGAAAACATTAAAATCAGCGGCTGGGCAGACATTGCCAAAATCAGTCTGGCATCGAGAATCATTGCACCGCAGCAGATCAGCGACCATTCTCCGTTCTTAAAAATCTATCTGGAAGCCGAAAACATCAAACTCAACGGTTTGCTTGATTATCCTTTGTCTCAGAATATAGACCGCATTTATTTGGAAAGCGACGTTATCGGACAATTCAAAGCCGAAGACAATTTTATGCAGGCGCTGAACAGCTGGCTGGCTCGCGGCGGAGACATTGAAATCCGGGATATGACACTGAACTGGCTGCCGCTGATTATGGTAGCCAGAGGCGATTTATATCTCAACGACAATATGAAACCGATTGTACGCCTGAACACGTCATCTAAAGCGCTGTTGGAGCTTTTGGACGAGCTTGACGACAAGAAGTGGCTGGACGGCAAAGGTGTTTTCGTGGCGAAAATCCTGCTCAGCAACAAGGCTTACAAAGCCGATCCGGAAGACAAATATCTTACCGTGACCTCGCCGATTACAATTCAGGAAGACGCGCTGCTGATAGAAAAAATTGCCGTGAAAAAATGGAAAAACAAATAATCAGCGCAATTTAAGAAACAAAACTTTGGCCAGGCCGTAACGGCGCTCGTCAATTTGTTCGTAACCGTCGGGCAGCATTATCTGTTCACCTCGCTCAAGCTCAACCATACACAAGGCTCCCGGTTTCAGCCAGCCTTTGAGTTGCAGCTGCTGCAAAGCCCGTTCGCTTAGTCCTTGGTTGTAGGGCGCATCCATAAACAGCAAATCGTATTTTTCCGAAGCGGGCGGAAGATTGCAGGCATCAAGCCGCATAACGGAAATTTTGTTTTTTTCTTTGGGGAAAAGGGCCGTGTTTTTCAGCAGGGGACGCGTATCAATATCAATCATTCCCACCTTTTGTATTCCGCGGGAAACGGCTTCCAAAGCAAAAGCTCCGCTGCCGGAAAAAACGTCCAGCAGACTGTATTCGGCCAAAGCGCCGGACAACTTGGAATATAAGATGTTAAAAACGGCTTCCCGCGCCCGGTCCGAAGTCGGACGGACTGCCTCCGAGGCCGGCGACAGAAGTTTTTTGCCGCGGTATGTTCCCGAAATTATTCTCATAGCGGAAACTTGGCTCCCAACTGCTCTTTCAGAACTTTTTGCGGAATCTCCCGCACTTCGCCCTTGCGCAGGCTGCCAAGCTGGAAAGGACCGTAGGAAAGACGAATCAGACGGTTGACCTCCAGTCCGATCGCCTTCATTACCCTGCGGATCTCGCGGTTTTTGCCTTCGCTCAGCGTCACTAAAAGCCAGGCGTTGGTTCCCTTGACCGTTTCGACTTCAACCTTGATTGAACCGTATTTCACCCCGTCTACCTCAATGCCGTTTTGCAGGCTGTTCAGCTTTTTGTCATCCAGAGGACCGTGAACCCGAACCTTATAGCGCCGAGCCCAACCGTTGGACGGCAGTTCCAACCGGCGGGAAAGCTCTCCGTTGTTGGTCAGCAGCAACAGTCCTTCGGAATTCAAATCCAAACGACCGACAGAAATAACGCGCGGCATACCTTCGGGCAGATGCTCGAAAACCGTCGGGCGGTCTTTTTCGTCTTTATGGCTGGTTACCAGTCCTTCCGGCTTGTAATATATCCAGAGACGGGTTTGCTCCACTTGCGGCAGCCTTTCTCCGTCAAGCAGAATCTTTTCGGTTCCGGTTACATTGAAAGCCGGACTTTCCACCGTTTCTCCGTTGACACTGACCCTTTTCTGCAAAATCAGCTCCTCGGCTTTGCGCCGGGAGCAAACACCCGAACGGGCAATAAACTTAGCAATTCTTTCCGCCATATTTTTCTTTCCTTTTACAATCTGTCCGTATATTAATATATAAAACGGTTCTTAGCAACAACAGGATGACAATGGACAAAGAATTTTACATGCGGAAAGCTTTTGCCCTGGCGCGGCAGGCTGCCGAAAATGACGAAGTGCCGATCGGCGCCGTGGTGGTTGATCCAGAAAGCGGCGACATAATTGCCGGCGCGTATAATCTGAGCGAACACGGTCAGGATGCTCTGGCTCATGCCGAACTTCTGGCCATGCGCGAGGCCTGCCGAAAACTCGGGCAAAACCGGTTGCGCGGACTTGACTTGTATGTAACGTTAGAGCCCTGCACCATGTGTGCCGCGGCAATTTCCTTTATGCGGATTGCTAAACTTTATTTCGGCGCAAGAGATCCCAAAGGCGGAGCCGTCGTCAGCGGCGTCAGGTTTTACGAGGCGCCGACCTGTCACCATAAACCGACAACGGAAGGCGGCATAATGGAAAGCGAGTGCGCACAGATACTGAAAGATTTTTTCAAAAACAAACGCAAATAGAACCAAAGTTCTAGAACTAAAGCACATAAAATTTTATGCTGCAAAATACATATTATATGATATAGTTTATTTATGATGTTGATGTGTGTGGAACTAAAGCCTATTAGAAAGCAGGCAGCAACATTAAGAGGGAGACTGCGGCACACAGTCTCCTTTGCTTTTTGTCTCCGCGAACAAAATCAGCGGTTGGCATTGTTTAATATGCGTTGCTTTTCGCGATTCCAGTCGCGTTCTTTGGTCGTTTCGCGCTTATCATAGAGTTTTTTGCCCCGGCCGAGGCCGATTTCCAGTTTGGCACGCCCCTTGTCGTTGAAAAACAGACTGATTGCAATTAACGTTGCTCCCTTGCGGGACAACGCGTTGATGATATCGGTAATTTCCTTCTTTTTGAGAAGAAGCTTCCGATCTCTTTTTTCAACATGGGACTCGTAACCTTTATTGGCATATTCGGCAATAAACATATTAGACATATATAATTCGCCGTTTTTCTCAACGCCGTAGGCATCGTTTATATTGGCGTGCCCCAGCCGCAGGGACTTGACTTCCGTGCCGCTCAACTGCAGACCGGCCGTATATTTTTCCTCAATAAAATAATCGAAATGCGCACGGCGGTTCTGCGCAACAACGCCGGTTGCAATAAAGTCGCTTTTTTTGGATTTGGCAGCCATGAAACATCCTTTAACCGTTATTCATTATCTTGCTTCTGTTATAATCAAAAAAAAGAATGGAGACAATTAAAAACTGCTCCATTCTTTTCATAATCTTAACTTTTAAGCGCGTTTCTTGCCTTTGGTCGCATCCGTCAGCAGCAGTTCGGGCTTGGCGGCTTCCGCCGGAATCGGATCTCCGACGCGCATACAGCGCCCGTCAATATAAGCACCGGGCTCAATGGCGATTGAGGTATGGGTCGCATCACCCAGCAGTTTGGCCGATTTGGCAATAAAAATCTTTTCGGCCGCCGCTTTACCGCTCAGGGTACCGTACAGTTGCAGGGTCTTGGCCGTAACCGAACCCTCAACGCTGCCACGCACGCCGATAATCAGTTCGTCACAGGTAATATCGCCTTCAACATGGCCGTCAATGTGCAAAGTTGCAGAACTGATAATATCTCCGTTGACACGGGTATTTTCGCTGATAATCGTCGGAACCGGAGAGCCCGAATTGTTTTTGTTCAGCGATCTGGCAAACTTTAAATAAATCAATTTTTTCAACTTTTTCATCATTACCTCATTCTTAAGAAATTTTAGCTTTTACGAAAGGCATCGGGTCAACCGTTTTCCCCTGAAACAAAACTTCATAATGAAGATGCGGACCGGTTGAACGCCCGGTGTTGCCCACTTCGCCCAAAGCCTCGTTGACGTCTACATACTGGCCTTTTTTCACATATATCTTATGCATATGTCCATATTTGGTAACGAAACCGTTTCCGTGGTCAACAACGACCAGATTGCCGTAGCCGCCGGCATATTCGGCACGGGTCACTTTTCCTTTGGCCTGAACCTTAATTTTGTTTCCGGTACGGCTGGCCAAATCCACGCCCTTGTGACGCGCCTGCTTTTTGTTGAACGGATCCGCACGGCCGCCGTAAGGAGAAGTTACCCAGTAACTCCATACCGGTTTGCCGAGCGGAACATACTGCGCGACTTCGCGATAATATTCAAAGTCGCTGACGTCATTAAAAATCTGGGAAATTTTCCGGCTGATGTTCTTGTCGTTGACCTTGGCCTTCGGTTCCGGCACAAACAAACCGCCCTTGGCGTTTTTACGGTTGGCCTGAGGATTGAAATACAGCCCGTTTTTCTTCAGGGGAACGTTAATGTCCCTGAAAGCGCTTTTGATTTTGCCCACCTCGCGCGACGAAATCTGAGCAACACGTTCCAACACTTCCATTTCGGCTTCTTTCAGCTCGTCTATCGTGTCTTCAAGAGCGTTAATCTGTTTTTTCAGTTCATCCCGCTCGGACGCGGCAATGTCGCGCTGCAAAACAGCCTCGCTCAACGTGATCTTTTCTTCAAGCTTTTCATTGGAAGCCCATTCGCGCTCGGCCGTAATCTGTTTGATTTTATCTTCAACGGCAGTCGCCTGACGCTTATATTTTTCAATATCCTGCCTGGGGCCTTTGTTACCCAGCGAAGACAGCATATTAGAGATGTTTTTCTGCAAAGACAGGAAATCGCCCATCAGATCGACGTAAGCGTCGCGGGTGGACTCCAACTCGCGGTCCTTGACGGAAATAATCACGCCGGACTTGTTGTAAATATGATAAGAATAAAAGCTCCAGACACCAATAAACAGCAGAATTCCTATAAAGATAATCTGCGCCTTGGAAGATATGGTCAAAACCTTGGCCCGGTTCTGACTTCTGAATATAATCTCCTTGTCCGAAAAGAACGTCTTCTTTTCGCGGAACTGCGGACTATATTCGTTTTTCTTGTTTTTTCCGGCTTTTTTACCCATAAATAAAACCTACAAAATTGAACCAAACCGCGTCTGTTCAGACACACGGTTTCGTATATATACCAAAAAAAATTTTAAAATACAGCTTTTTTTACAAACTTATCAACTCTCTATAATTAATTCCTTGTTTTTTTAGAGCTTTTGATAATTAATACAATACATCTATAACACAAGTAAAAGGTTTTTTAAAATGAAAAATGATAAAAAAAGCATAAAATACAGAATCTTAGAATTTTTTGCCACCTGGTTTTACAGCGGAAAGTCAGGAAAAGCGCCGGGCACCTGCGGTTCTCTCGCCACGCTGCCCTTTGTGTATTTTATTGCTTATTTTTACGGAATAATCGGCGTCATCGTTTTTGCCGTCATCGTTTCTTTGGCCGGAATTCCGATTGCGGACGCCTATGCCAAGGCTATCAACAAAAAAGATCCCGGCGAAATTGTAATCGACGAAACGGCAGGCCAGAGCATTGCGCTGATTCTGGCCGGAACCAACCTTTATTTATATGCGGCAGGATTTGTGCTGTTTCGGATTTTTGACATTACCAAACCGGCGCTGATCGGCTGGGCAGATAAAAAAATCGGCGGCGGACTGGGAATTATGACAGATGACATTCTGGCCGGCATTGTCAGCCTGATTTGCATTGCGGGCTTTCTAATCGGCGCTTCAAACGGCGACTGGGCCGCATTTACTCTTTATCTTCAGAATCTAAGATAATAAACTCGTCGTGTCCGATCAGGTTCAAAACCACGCGGGCACGCTCGTCCAAAAGGTCAAGATCCAAGCTGGAAGAGGAAAGAAGCCTGACTTTCTCTTCCAGCTTTTGTTTTTGGAGACTGTAGGAATCGGCTATTTTCTGAGCCTCGGCAATTTCGCTCTTCAAATAAAGGAGCTTCAGCAGACCGCGATCGCCGCTGATGCCGTGAAACAAAAAATATAAAGACAGCAGGGTGCAAAAAATGAGAATGCCGGAATTTTTCACCTTATTCTGCAGTTCAATAAACAGTCCCATCTTATAACCCCTGTATTCTACCTTAAAATTGATTTGCGACTCTTATTCTGAGAGCCGTTACTTTATAAATTTGAGCATAGTTTAGTTAAGAATTGGTTACGGCACGGCGAATCCCGCTTAATCGGCGACGCAATTGTTTCCGCGCCACTTCCAGCCGCTGACAATGCCGTTTTTAATCAGAAACGCGGTCTGGCAGTATTCTTCAACCTGGTAACCGAAAGTTTCTCCAAACGGGCCGTAATTGTAATCATTTAAGAACGGACCGTAAACAACGTCTTCACTGGGCTCAAAACCCTGATTGTACATATAAAACTCCGACGGAACGTAGACGTCATCGGCTTTGGTATAGGCATATATTTCATCGCCGTTGTCCTTGATTATCTTGGCACTGGGACGTCCCCAGCTCTTGACCAACGTCTGCGCGCTCTGACCGACCATGGCGTTCAGTTTGGCGTCATATTTTGCCGGCGTTGCGCAGGCAAACAGAAAAATCAGCACCAGCATGTACAAGAAAATATTTTTAACCATTGTTTTTCTCCCCGATTGTTTATTCCCTCCTTGAGATATGTCCATAAAAAAGGACAAATTCAAGAAAAAGCGAACTTATTATCTAGGAATAAAAGCCCTTAAATATTCCTTACATTTTGTTGTTGAAACAAGAGGTGTTCTTGGCACATATATCACTTGACAATATTTTTTTAAATTATCAAATTTTCCTTTCCAATCATCTCCCATAACCAAAACATCAGCTTTATATTTTTGAATATCATCAGGTTTTTGTTCCCACGTATTTTCAGGAAAAACCTCATCAACATATTTAATCGCTTCTAAAATTGTTTTACGTTCATTATAAGAATAATACGACTGTTTATGTTTAAGCGCATTAAATTCGTCCGATGATAATCCGACCAACAAGTAGTCTCCCATAGCTTTTGCTCTTTGCAATAAATTTATATGTCCGTAATGCAATAAATCGAATGTACCATATGTAATTATTTTTTTCATATCATAAATCCTTTTTATTTTTTTACATTTAAAACAAAAAATGCATATTGCTTAGACATTAAGTCAAGCAATATGCAATTATTGATATTTATATATATTTGTTTTCTACTTAATGGGGGGGTAAGGTACTCTGAAACTTTAGTTTCACCTAAATTTGAAACAACTAAGGCCGGATGGCGACTATTATCTTTTGCAACATCTACTCGCCGAGTTTCCCCAGACAAAACACAAATAAAGTCACAACCGGCATTATCAGCCAGTTTTTTATCCGTATACAGACGATCTCCGACAACAACAACTTTGTCTGCACCATATTGTTGAATATAACGGTTGATTAATGCCGCTGACGGTTTGCCCAGAATGATATTCGGTTCAAAACCGTTGGTGGTTTTCATTAAACTTATTATACTTCCAATATCAGGGATCGGACCTTGTTCATTCGGACAAAAAACATCATTGTGCGTGGCAATATATTCTACGTTTTTATTATTCAGCAGAACAGCCATGTTTTTTAATTTTTCATATGTTAGTTCTGTATCATAAGTCAGAATGACGGCTTCGTTTTTGTCTAAGTCAAACTCAAACGAAATATTCGGAAGATTGGCTGCCATAAAATTCCTTACCTTGTCATTGGCCACCAAATAAACCGATTTATATCCCTTAGCCTTTATATGATCTGCCAAAGGATAAAGCGGCGTTGCAATTTGTTCGCTTTGAGCAGTGATGCCGGCAGAGGCAAGTTTTTTGACATAATCTTCCGGCGTACGCGACGTATTATTTGTAAGAAAATAGAAATCAAACCGATCTTTATATTTTTTTACGAAATCAATCGCCGGTTTAATGGGCGTACTGCCAACAAACAATGTGCCGTCCAAATCACAAACATATGCCTTTTTAGACGCGGCATCAAAATCTGAAAACAATTTATCTGCAAGCAGCAAATCATCATTATTATCGACTTCCACCCATTTTTTATGTTTTATGTCAAAAGGAAATACGTCTACTCTTTTGAACAATTCCGGAAAAGCAACTTCAGTCCACTGTTTCAAATCTTTTTTTATCTCAATGAAATCACAAACAATATCATAAAGCTGTTTTACCGCTTCCGCACTATATTTATACAAATCAACAGACACGCCGGCAGCATCTTCCGGCATAATGGTTTTGGCAATGTTGACAATATTGCCTCTTGCGGCGTCAAGAACAATTTTCATAGATTCTTCAATATAGGTTCCGATTTCCGTGGCAATAGCATTATCAATCGATGAACGGGCAAACTCATTCATCAGTTTTTCATCATACAGGCAATCGGCATTATTTATAAACAGCGTTCCGAAATTGAAAGAATTTTTTTCATAAAGCGTTTTCAATGCCAAATACAGCGAATACATATTATTAGTGGTTTTATAGTTAATGCTTTCCACAACATTAACCTGCGGATAATGCCGAACCAAAAATTCTGCAATTTTATCAGACATATATCCCGTTACAACCGTAATATTTTCCTCTTTGATACCGGAGCTCAAATATCCCTTGATTTGATAATCTATAATTTCGCGCCCGTTTACCCGAACCAGCGATTTTGGCATTGCATCGGTTATGGGCAACAGCCGGCTCCCTACTCCTGCGGCAAGAATGACAGCATAATTATCCATTGTGTTTCTCCTCTAAAATATAATCTACAACCCTTTCCGCGGCATGACCGTCTTCATAAGTACAATATTTGTCATAAAATTCTTGATATTTTTGGGCATATTTGATTTTGTTTTTCTCAACATCATTAATAGCCTTAATTAAACCTTCATTGTCAAAAACAATAGGGCCTGGCATTTCTGCTTCGTAATCAAAATAAAGTCCTCTAATTTTTTTATATTTTTCAATATCATAAGCATAAAAGATCATTGGTCTACGAGTACAAGTAAAGTCTGTAATTAATGATGAATAATCAGCAATTAAAATATCTGTAATCAGTAATAATTCGCTCAATTCAGGATAAGTAGAAACATTTATTAGAAAATCTTTGTATTCAGAAAAATCTTTTTTATCAAAACCGGAAGAATAAAAATGACTACGGAGCAATAAAACAAAATCATCAGAAAAGTGTTCTGCCATTTTCTTTATATCTAAAGGCATTTTTGTATATTGACTTCCATCTCGATATGTAGGTGCATATAAAATAATCTTTTTATTTTCGGGAATTTTTAACTTTTTTCGTAAATCTGATTTTTTACTTATATCAGAATTGAATAAAATATCATTTCTAGGATATCCTGTTTTTTCCAATGAATTTAGACAAAAACCTTTTTGCATACGCTCTTTATCTTTTATTCCTTTGGATATATGTTGATGATTGTTAAATATTTGTTTTTTATTCTTTATAAGTTCTTCTGGCCACGTTGATGCCTCTTTTAAAGTAAATTCTATATCTTTCAAAGGCGTTCCATGCCATAACTGCATCCATACTTGTCCTTTTTTCTTTGCTTGCGTTAAATGACATGTATTGCCTACATAATACTTGCTTTTAGCAATTAATTTATTAAATTCAGGAGTTTCTGGATATACTACTTTTTGTGGTTCTATCTTATTTAAGAAATCATATTTATATTTATCTTCAGCGACAAAAAAATATTTCCATTCAGGCTTTTTTTTCTTGAGCAAATCATATACCGGTCCAATATTATCGCCAAGTCCATTAATGTTAACTCCATCCCAAAAAACAACCCAGTCCTCATTTATAGATAACGTTTTATAATAATATTGATCATATAAATTTTTTATTTTATCAAACAGGTCTAACAGGCTATGACGCCATTTCTTACGAGGGAGCAGTAAAGAAAATAGTCTGAATAATGTTTTAAGAAATAGAAATATATAATTCATAAATTATTCCTTTTCTGCTAAAATGGTTACTGTAATTATATGATCTGGACTTTCGCGCAAAAGCTCTTCCTTAGGCAAAAGTTCAGAATCGCCAAACCCGACAAAAAGCATTGCTGCTTTAGCGTTTCCATAACTTGAAACACTAAAATTTTTGAAATATTTCACAAACGACCGTTGCATTGTTTGAGGAGAAAAGCCATAAAAATGACCTGTTTCCTGCATTTCAGATGTTGCAACTAGTGCAATTAATCCCGGAACAGAAACTAACAAGTGTCCACCTGGTTTTAATAATTTATGCAAACCAGCTATTCCCTGTTCATAGTCATAAATAAAAGGCAGAACTTGTGTACAAATTATACAATCATATTTCTCACTCGGTAGTTTTTCCAACTGAGAAATATCCATAAAATATTTGGCTTTTTTATTATTGATATCGCTTGGATGAGTTACAATATCCACCGTTTTAATATCATGTCCGAATTTTGTTGCATAAAGATTTTCTTTAAATTCAAGTATATCTCCACAAATATATTTTTTGTTTTTTTCAAGAAAATCTTCAATATAAACTCTGTCAATCCAATTCCACCCACGGGGATAGTGCTTCGTTTTCAATCCATCAAAAGCTGCAAACATGTTTGATAATCGCTTCTTCTCTTGATAAGACGCAAATTTTCTTTTTAGTTTTTTAAACATTATTTTTCTTCTCCGATAGTAAACTTAAACTCACATCCACCTAAATATCCTTTGAGACAACATACATTCATATTTAAAATTTTGAAAAGTTCGCAACGCACATTTTTTCGAGAAACCTTTATTTTTATCAGTCCCTTTATAAAGCGCTTTCCTTTATAATCACTCCAATGAAATAAATATTGGTTGAACAATAATTGTTCAATTGATGCAATCCTCGGAATTAAAAGTTTATTTGTTCTGGTACTGACATAACCAAAATCTGTCGTTGTAAATGTCTTTATTTGCGGTTGAAATTTTTTCATTATCTCTAAAGATTTTTGATCATAAGCCCCAAAAGGATAAGCAAAATGACGCGGGACATATCCTAAGTGCTGTTTCATAATTTTTTGACTTTCAATCATTTCCTTTTCAATAACTTCCGGAGAAGAAACATCTAAGGCCAGATGAGTACAAGTGTGAAGAGCTATGGTGCAAAGAGGCGATGCCTTCAGTTTTTTCAACTCTTTCCAATTTAGATATTGTTCAAGAGAATAATGATACAAATCAAAGGTATATGAAGCGAATAACTTCGTAAATACTTCTTCTAGTTCAACACCTTTTGCCATGGCTATGACCTTTTCTCTTAGCGCCCAGAAAGAATTCCATTTTTTATCCATTGTTTCACATTCATAAACAGAACCATCAGAAAGTATTAGTCTATCATTGTTTAGTAATAGTTCCTCCAAAGTATTCCACCATGTAAATAGTTTTCCATCTGGGGCGTAAGCAGCCACATAAACGGCAAAAGGAATATTATACTTCTCTGCTATTGGCAGCAAATCATATAAATTATCTTTGTATCCATCATCAAATGTGAGACAAATATTTTTATTATCATGCGGCATTTTTTCTTCCGACATATAGGAGGAAAGCTCATCAAGCGAAATAAAGCTATATCCGTTTTTTAGAAAATAATTTATAGTTTTTTCAAAAAGATCCGGGCTAACTTTAAGGCCATCACTAATCGGCTCTTTACCAGAATAAGGGTCGCCAATACGATGATAGCAAAGGACTGCAGCAAAATGTTCTGCTGGAATTTTAAATTTTTTCACTTCTTTTCTCCATCACATCGATTATCATTTTGTCCCATTTCTCCAAAATTATTTCTTTATTATATCTTTTCATATCATTATGCGCCTGCCACCCAAATTTGTAACGCAGTTCAAATGATTGCATAAGTTGTTCAAGTTGGAATGCCATTTCATCTTTATTTTCTGCCAGAAAACCATTAACTCCATTTTTGATTAACTCATTTACTCCTGAACAATAAGCAAATCCCAAGCAAGGTAAACCTATTGACATGGCTTCTGTTAACGCCAATGGAAATCCTTCATACTGGCTGGGAAAAATAAATATGTCTCCCTCTTTCATCTTTGTTAATGGTTCAGAAGTTCTTCCATGAAGAAATATGCGTGCACTCAAACCATATTCTGTAATCTGTTTTCGCAACATTGGTTCTACTTCCCCATCTCCCCAGAAATGGAGAGTCCAATTCGGATACTTTTTTGCCAGACTTGCAAATATATCAATAGCTATATTTTGACTTTTTCCTCCATCAAGCCTTGCAACCATTATAATTTTTTTATGTTCTGCTTTTTTATGAAAAACGGTATTTTCATCTGATACTTGAGGAACAATATTTGGAATGACTCTGCAAAAACCTTTAAATGTATCGGGGAGATATATTTGATATTCGTCAAACAATATCTGAATTGCGTCAAGTTTGGCATAAGCTTGACGGAGATGCTGCATCTCCTGCGATGAACGATACCAGAGAATGTCACTAAAATCATAATCTGGACGACCATTGGTTGAATTGATAATAGGAATATCGTATTCTTGGCAATAACTAATTTCTAATAACGATCCAATAGACATTGTGACAATTAAATCTGGTTTTATTGTATTAATATATTTACACCAATGCCGTGCCTGTTGTTTAAGATTATACTCATAAATTTTATCATTTGAACGAAATCCACATGTTAATTTATTATAAATCGAAATTGCAAATCGCTTAATACGGTATCTTATTTTCTGAAATAAATTATTACCTTTATATTTTTCAATATATTTCTTTTTCAAATAAGGAATATTTGGATTATAAATATTATCCAAACGTATTCGATAATCTAATTCAAAAAAAGCATTGCCTTGTTTATTTTCATTACAAGCAATAAATACTTTGTGGTTATTGACAAAATGGTTAGCCAAGGTTGTACAAACTTTTTCCGTTCCACCAGCACCATTAATAAATCCCTTACTTTGTATTAAAAGAATTTTCATCGTAAATATTTCTCCCGCAACCGATGTCTTAAATTTTTGATTGGAAACAGGTTTATCAGACGACGAAGAACGAAAAAAATAATCTTTTCCACTTTTAATTGGAGCAAATGAATACAAATCAGTAAGTTCGGATTGTAATTTTTTATTAAATGCCTTAATTTCCAATCTAATAATTCAAATTCTTCTTTTGAAAGATGCGGTAAAACGTTTTGTATCATAAATGTCTGAATTATTTTAATCAGTTCTTTTTTCTGATTAAATGTAAACGGCATGGAAATCAGTCTCATTCCAAATGGTTCATGTTCAATGAAACGAGCTAAATGCAATGATTTTGTTTGATATAAATTATATTTTTTGTAAAAATCATCCAAGATTTTAAACCATTGCGGGATTTGCTCCAAAACCTTTGTACAGGACTGATTTATTCGAATATGATTTTGTTCTTCGTGCGAACGATAATTATATACTCCGTCAGGATTTGCAGCCAACTTATTTGTCAAAGCCAAAAGTCGATGAGTGAACAGTCCATCTTCACAAGGCTGAATGGCTGCTGGAAAACAAATATCTCTATGTATTCTTAAAAAATGGCATCTAATCATACTTGCCATTACCGGCAGAGCTGGAATTTCCGATAAAGGTTTCTTAAGAAAATATGCACCGATAACAACAATATCGGCCTGTTCTTTTTCTGCAACAAGATAAGAGCTTTTTAAAAAATTACAATCTATCGTATCATCTGAATCCATAAAGAAAATATATTTTCCAGATGCAGCTTTCAAACCATTATTACGCGCAATGGAAACACCTTGATTTTTCTGGCTGATATATTTAATGCGCTGGTCTGATCTTGCATAATTCAAACAAATTTCTTCAGAACCGTCAGGACTTCCATCGTTAACAAGTATTAATTCCCAATCTGAAAGCGTCTGCTCCAAAACGCTTTCAATACATTCTGTTAGATATTTTTCAACATTATAAACAGGAATTATTATTGATACTTTAGGCATTTATTATATCTCTCAAATTGTTAAAAGATAAGCTATAAACGGCTGTCGCCAAGGTGCTGAGGTTGCCCTGAATGCGGTTATATTCATCTTCACTCATATCAATTGCATCCTGCATTGCCGCAGCTAAATCCCCGTTATTTACGATCATGGCATTCGTTTCGTCAAACCCATAAAAATCTGCAAATTTGGCAGGAATAACCGCCGGTTTGCAAAAGCCGTAAACAAGCTGCGCCGAACCGGTCACCCCGGTCGTTATATAGCGTTCATGAGCCGGATTGTTTTCATCTAAAAGCGTTAAAAAGAAATCGGCATTTTCCATTTCCTTATACATTTCAGGAAAAGAAACATAACCTTTAGAACATTCAATATATCTTTCTAAATCTTTGGATATATCCGATACTTTTCCGCCGATAACTTTTATTTTGAAGTTTTTATATCCTTTTCTCACTAAAGTCTGAACAGCGTTTTCAATTAAATGATGGTTCTTTCTTTTGGGATTGATGCCGCCGACGACAACAAAATTGGTTATTTTATTTTTCGGCGTGATTTTAACATTGCCAAAACAATGCGGATTAACCATTATCCCTTCCGGCAAATTTCCCAGAACGATGACCTGATTGTTTTTCAAAAAATGCGTTTCATTGAAATTTTTAATATCATTCAGATCATGTTCAACGATAAGCAGATTTTTCATCTGTTCCAGCCCTAAGATTTTTACGGCCGAAAAATCTTCAAACTGGCTGTAATGATAATAGGCTCCGGAAGTCAGAAGGACATGAGCATATTCTCCCAGTCTCCCGGCTTCAGATATTTTTCGCAAATAATAGTAATCCAGCGCGAACACTCGCAGCCTTGGCGAATCCATCCGGCAAAGCGGACGATCTTTAGACACGGAGGAATGCAAAATAACGTCAACATTAAATCCCATATCCAAAAAGTATTTTACATAACCCGGCACAACTTCTCCGTGGCAGTCGTTAGGCTCAATTACGAGGACTGTCTCGGGGCTAATTTTGTGTTTTTTCAACTGCCGAAAGTTCAAAGCTCCCGGCAAGCTCCATTCCAGCAAAAACTTCCGCAGTTTTTTTCGCAACGGTTTGTACGGGATAAAAAAGCAAACAGATTTTACTATCGGCGTTTTAAAATTTTTCATTCAGATTACCTTTTTTACATAATCATTTAATATTTTTGAGGATGCATTGGCTTTGTTTTCGCCGCCAACGCCAAATTTCAGTTCGACATTATACGCGGCGCACGTTGCGCTTTCAGGGATGTTATCTTTGGTGCGGTCTCCGCCATTGGCAAAAACAAGACGGGCATTGGGATATTTGCTTCTGGCCTTTGCTATCCCATCAGAAGCGGAGTTATCATCGTCATTAAAAGCTATCACGTCCATAACACCTTTGAGATTTTCGCAAATAATTCGGCGCGTGTTGAAATTCATAAAATTTGTGCCTTTTTTCCGGCAAAGCCAAGCATCAGAATTTAACAGCAAAATAACGCCGTCACTCTCCTCCGCACTTGCTTTAATCATTGCAATGTGGCCTTCATGAATGGGGTCGAACCCTCCGCTGACGATATAATATGTATTCATTTCTTTCTCCTGCATAAATTTATGGTCTTCAACTCTTTGGCTCAAACCTGTTGTTCTTCAAGTGCATCAACACCTCTTCCGGCGATGCGACCTGAACTACCTGAGTGTTACTCAGACGGAGTAATGCCTGTGCCAATTCGTAGTCGTTTCCGCCCTTGAAAGTTCTGTCTCCAAAGAAAACTAATTTTTCATTTGGACAGCTCTCTCTTAAATGCCTTGCAATCTGTCCCTTTCCAAAACCTTTTGGGGTGATGTCAATTGAAATGGTTCCGCCGATGCTGACATCATATTGAGGAAACGACGCTCCCAGTTCTCCGGCAATTTTCAGCCTTTCACAATTTTCTTTGTCCCATATGCCGTATTTATTTCGCTCTTCAAACGGGCAGTTCCGTCCCAATATCGAAAAATTTATCATGCCTACCCTTTCTTCGATATAATTGGAATAAAGCGTTCCCGGATAAGCCGTTTCCTGACGGTATTGTTCCAATCTGTTCAACAATTCCGGTTCGGGCTTGAAGTTTCTTTCATACACGACCTCTCCTTGCACCGTCAGAACATTGCCCATTGAACTGTAAATACCGCTGAAAGAATCCACAACATTTTGAGGAAGCTGCTCTTTAACCTTTTTCAAATCAGATCCGGTCGCAATAAAACATTTATGATTTTTCTGCCATTCATAAAAGTCAGCGGCGAATTCTGCCGTCATAGGCAATCTTGCCGGAGTCAACGTCCCGTCCATATCAAAAACATAAACAGCCATTTTTCCTCCCGAAAGTTGTAAAGAAATTAAATATTCTGCGACGGAGAGCTCGACGATATTTCCGCTTCAGAAGAGGATGAGCCCCCAAAAGGCGCAAATATGTTTCATATTCCGGTTTTGAAGACAGGTTCTCCGGCAGCACCATCTGCGCGCATATAAAATCTTTCAGCGCCAGCTCTTCTTCCGCGGAAAGGCTTTCCCGAGCGGCAAAGTCCAGCAACCTTCTGACGACCTTCAAACTGTCGGTTTGGCGCCGTACAGCCAAAGCGCCGTTGTTTACCGTAGATTCCGGATTAGAGAAATAGTTGTAGCCGCTGCCGCCGATTATAATTATCCGGCCGGCACGGTATATGGCCTCGACAGCAAACAAAACGTCTTCAAAAATCAGTCCCTCGGTGAAACTCAGACCGCAGGCCGACAAAAAATCCCGTTTATAAAGCTTGTTCCAGACAAAACCGCCTCCCAAAGCCCTGATACAAGAAACAAACCCCTCATATTTTCCGGGAACAAATTCACGGCATTTGCTTTTGTCCGCAGAGACAGCCTTAAATCCGCATTGCACAATTTCGGCCGAAGAGTCAACCGCCGCCTGATACAGCTTCTGATAAAAATCCCGGTCAAGCCAGTCATCGGCATCCACAAAACCGACATATTTTCCGCAAGCGGCATTTAGCCCTGCATTGCGCGCAACGCTCTGACCGGCATTGGCCTGACTTATAATTCTGATACGGGCATCCTTGGCGGCTAAACATTCCAGAATCTGTGCAGAATCGTCTGTTGAACCGTCATTAACACAGATTATTTCCAAACACTCAAAACTCTGAGCGCATATGCTGGCAAGACAACGCTCCAGATAGGGCGCTGCATTGTAAACGGGAATTATTACTGAAATCAAAGTCTCGGACATAACCTCTCCTACTTCAGTTTCAGCAAGGGGATACAGCCAAACAGCATAAGCAGCTCTTTGCGCGGCGTTTTTTTCAGACGCAGCAGCGGAATGCCGCAGACCGAGAAGCGCCGTTCTTCATATTCGTATCGGCCGCAGGGAATAAACCCGAACAGATATACTTTTTTATAAGCCGCCGGATTAATTTTCAGCGCTTTGGCGCGTCCCCATATATGCTTATGATTCAGCCAGTATTTGATTTCGGCCCGGTTCCAGGACGCCTTCCACCAGTGAATCGCATAAGAATCCGGCGCAAGCTCCGGCTCGTTTCCTTTCAGAGCCAGCGGATAGAAATATTCCGGCGGATAGATGCGAATGCCGTCTTCAAGGGAAACGACGCCCCGCATATCTCCGGACAAACCCCAGCCGCGCTTCAGCGCCTCGGTCAGCAGCATCGGCGAAGTATAAATTTCCGCATGCCATATTTCATTATCATAAAAATCAAGAATATTTTTCAAAAGAGGATGTCCTTTGACGGCACCGATAACGGCCGTTTCTACGTGACGGGGATTTTCGCGGCCGAGAAACACGCTGCTACCGGTCAGAGGCGAAAAATCCTTAATTACGGAAACATCCGTATCCAGCCAGACGCCGCCGTGTTCATACAAAACCTTAAAGCGGACATAATCGGCGACAAAGCCCCACATTTTGCGTTCATAAACAGCCCGAAACCAGTCGTTCCGGCGCAGCTCGGCTTTAAAATCAAACCATTCGGAATCCCGTTCGCTGAGCTCAATCAGCTCAAAATCCGGCAGCCGCTGCCGCCACCCGAAAATGCACAACCTGACGTCAAGCGGCTTTTCAGCGCCGCACCACATATAAAAAACTCTGCGAGGAACTGCCGCCATGACCGTCACTTTACCTTTTTCAAACCACAGACATATTCCAGCATTTCTTTCAAAACCTGCCGAAACAAATCTTTATCAAGAGAATCCAGAAGTTCATGCGCGTCCTGACGGCTCATGTGGCGAACCATCTCGGCGATTGTCTTTTTGACGTTTTGGACGTTTCTCATAAACTCTCCGGTACAGATCTAAACAAAAACCACCTGTTTAAGGTGGTCGGAGAGTTCGAAAATCATATATCGTGAAATGATCCTGCAGTTTTTAAGCCGTGTTTTTTTCAAGGACAATAAACACCGCTCTGAACATATACTGACAGCTCCCCGGCCTGCAGTCGGGGATATTTTGTCAATCATAACATATTGTGTATATGTTACGTCTGACTGACGATGCATATCTGCACCGCACGATATAAGAGAGCTTTCGACGGCTCCGCACCTTTCCAGGCACTGATCAGAAATATGCTTTCTGACTGGTTCCAGCCTATGATAAATAAAATCAATTAGCAAGTGAAATTTACGGGGATATTGAAATTAAAAATATCATTCGGAAAATTTTTAATTCAGCAAACGCAATTTAGTTGTTTAACTTATCAAAAATTATAATATACTATTGACGGTTGTTTTACAGAATATGACAAAATCGGCACCGAAAGGCGTTTGAAGAAATATGAAAATAGTTAATTTGATGATCAGCAAAACCTGGGGAGGAATCGAACAGGCGTTTCTGGATTATAACAACGCGCTGCTGGAAAACGGCTTTGAAGTGCTGGCCGTTACGGACATCCGGGGACAGGCGGGAGAAAAGCTCAGCTGCCATAAAAACCTTGAACAATATAAAATCCGCTTCAATCAGATTAATTATTTTCTGGCGTATCTGTTGTATCGCAAGTTTAAGTCTTACCGACCGGATCTGATTATCGTCCACAACAAAAAAGCTATCCCGCTGGTACGGAAAGCCGCCCGACGGCTGAACATAAAAGTTGCAGGCGTTGCCCACAACCCCAAACCCAAACGTCTGGACCAGTGCGATGCAATCATTTCAATCACCGAATGCCAGAAACGGCTTTTTGCCGCTCAAGGCATTGCCGAAGAAAAAATTTTTGTCGTTCCGAACATGATTGAGGAACGTCTTCCCTACCGGCCGCCCCTTCCTTACAAAAAACCGCCGGTTATCGGCACGATGGGGCGTTTTGATCCGATGAAAGGTTTTCCGCACCTGATTGAAGCGCTGAGCATTTTGAAAAAAGAGGGAATCGCTTTTCGAGCGGTTATCGGCGGTGACGACGACGGTTCTTATGCCGGAGAGAAAGCGCGAATAATGCAGAAAACAAAAAGCTTTGCTCTGGAAGACGACATCTTTTTTCCGGGATGGATTAAAGACAAAAACAAGTTTTTCGAGATGATCGACATTTTTGTGCTGCCGTCGGTATCGGAACCGTTCGGCATTGTCCTTTTGGAAGCCATGATGCACTCCAAGCCGATTGTCAGCTCCGACGCGGAAGGCCCCGCCGAGATTTTTTCCGGCACCAAGGCGGCTCTGCTTTACCCCCGAGAAAGTCCCGCACGGCTGGCGGAACAATTAAAGATGGTGCTGGCAGATACCTCTCTGGCCGAAGATATGGCACGGAACGGATACCAACTGGTTAATGCCAGATACATTGCAAGCCAGGCCGGCGCAAAACTCAGAAATGCCGTTCTCAGCATTGTTTCGGGAGGCGAGAAAGCATGAAAGAACCGCTCATCAGTATCATTGTTCCGATTTATAATGCCGAAAAATATTTAAGAAAATGTCTGGACAGCATTTTGGCTCAGACCTATCCGAACTGGGAAGCCATCTGCATTGATGACGGAAGCTCGGACAATTCGTCGGAAATCTTAAAAGAATATGCAAAAAAAGATTTGCGAATCCTCGCAATCCCGCAGAAAGCTAGGGGGGGGTAAGCGCGGCACGCAATGCCGGACTTGATGCCGCCCAAGGAGACTATGTGTATTTTATGGATGCGGACGACTATGTTTCCCCTTATTTTTTTGAACTGGCAAAGCAATTGATTGTCCGGGAAGAACCTGACTGCATCTGTTGCGACTATGCCGAAACCAGGGATTACGGCTTTGCCTTTTCCCGGCCGCAGCATCCGACATTGACACGCATTGACTGTCCGTTTGACAGTTTTCTGACATACAGAGGGCCGTTCAGTCACAACTTGTGGACCAAGATGTTTCGCAGAAAATGCATCGGTGCGCTTCGTTTTGTTCCCGAAATTATATACGGAGAGGATTTATATTTCAATATTCTGGCCTTTCACAACCTTAAGACGGCCGTTTGCATTGATGAAAAACTTTATTGCAACGTTAAACACGAGGGCTCCATCACGACTTCAGCCTTCTCGGAGCAAAAAGCCTGGGGATTTTTGCTTATCTGCCGGAAACTTTATGAACAATTCGGCAGAGAGCCGTTTTTTGCCCGACTGCGGCAAAATATTTCAAACCTGAATTTGAAGTTTGTAATGAAAAAAACTCAACAAAACAATATCCGCAGCGAACGCATTTGCCGCGAAATCTGCCGGCTGAAAAAGCTGGGCGCCGTCAGCGGACACCGGCTGCCGCTGAAAATGAAGCTTGAACTTTGGCTTATCTGCAGAAAGTATGCAAAATGAGAAAATTTATCGTAAAACTGATTTTGGCGCTTGTTCCCAAAAGAAAATGGCGGCAATATCTGCAATCCAATTTTGATTTTTTTGACCTGGACACCCAAACGATCAACAACAGGCTTTACGGAAAAATATACGTTCCCGTATATAGCCGTTTTCATCATATTGACGCCAGAGAATTTGACATTTACAACCGCGACGGAACCCCGATACGGACTTTCTTTTTGCGGGACAAATGTTTCAGCGCTTCTTTTGCGCAAGTTTCCAAGCATTTTCTTTTTGACAGATATAATTTTGAACTGCCGGTGCACTTTTATACGCACAACTGCATGCGGCAAACCATGGGCACACCAGACAAGAGATACGGACTGTTGTGCGAATCCAAGGAAATTGTGCCCAACGACTATTTGATATTTGACCGCCATCCGGGATTAAACCGGGATTTTGACCTGATCTTTACCTATGACGAAGACATTTTGAACAAATATGAAAATGCCCGCGAATTCTGCCAATGCGCCAACATATCGCTGGGAGACGGCGTTTCGCCCCGAGAACTTGAGGCCTGCCGCTTCAAAAGCAAAAACATTTCCATCTTGTCTTCCGACAAAAAGTCATGCGCCCTGCACAGACTCAGATATGACTGGGCCGTCAGTTTCAAGAACAGCGGCAGCGCCGACACTTTCGGCACTTTCGACGGCGGAAAATTTGTCCGCGCCATAGACACGCTCCGCGACTATCGCTACTCCGTTGTTGTCGAAAACGCCATTTTGCCGTTCTGGTTTACAGAAAAAATCTTAAACTGCTTTGCCACCTATACGGTTCCGATTTATGTCGGACATCCGAACATTCTGACCAAGTTTAACCCCGACGGCATCATTTTGGTTCGGGAAAAGGACTTTGAACACATCGACGAAGTCATTAAGCAATGCTCGCCGCAGGATTACGAAAGCCGGATGCCGGCGATACTCGACAACTTTCAGAGAGCGCAGAAATACAAAAATGCCTACGACCTGCTCTGGGAGCAATATTTGGCGGACGACCTAAAATAAGGAGAACGGAATATGTTTTGGGTATTTGTAAAAAAACTGTGGTACAGAATTTATGCCGGCCTGTTCATTTCATCCAAAAACGAAAGGAAAAAGTTCAGAAAAGAACAGATTTTGAAAGCCGAGCGAAAATATCTGAAAAGATATCTGCATATTCTGAACGGCATTGACAAAAATCCGGCATATTCCGAGGAAGAAAGAAACATCTGGGTATGCTGGTTTCAGGGCGAAGCGCAGGCACCGGAAATTGTCAAGCGCTGTCTGGAAAGCATCCGCCAAAACGCAAACGGCCGCAAAGTCGTACTGGTTGACAATGAAAACATAAAAAAATATGCCGACATTCCCGATTATATTTTTGAAAAACGCCGGAAAAAACTGATTACGCCGATGCAGTTTTCCGACATTTTGCGAGCGACACTGCTCGCCGACTGCGGCGGCATCTGGATTGATGCCACAGTGCTGCTCACGGCCCCGCTCAGCCCTCTTTTCACGCAACAGGACTTTTTCTGCCTCAGCAGCAAAGGCATTTACAGAAACGTCAACTGGATGATCGGCGCCAGAGCCCAAAATCCTCTGATGGCGGCGGAGAAGGCGTTTTTGTTTGAATACTGGAAAAAAGAAAACCGTCTGATTGACTATTTTTTATATCCGCTGGCCTTTGATTTTTTGGTTGATAACGACCCTGATCTGAAAAACCTGTGGTCTCTGATGCCGGTCAAACACGAGGACAACTGTTATCTGCTTGAAAAAAACTATTTCACCAAATTTGACGAAAGCCTGTGGCAAAAGATAACGGACAATACGCATATTCACAAACTGTCCTATAAATATGATCCCGCCAGAAAAATTTCGGGAACTTTTCTGGAAAAAATTTTGAGAAAAAAAATCTGACCGGCACAAGCTGTCTGACATTGCCTAATTCCGAGTTTTCTTCTGACAATTCGGTGTATATAATGTTATGTTCGAAACAAATTAGAAAAAAATTTTTTTCAAGGCAACACAAATTATTGCAATCAATATATAAATTTCATAAAATGCCGCTTGCAGCATTATCTATTCGTAAGCAGGCAGAAAATGGACCTAACACCTTTAATCAGCATCATTATTCCCGTTTATAACGTTGATAAATTTCTGGGCAACTGTCTGAACAGCGTTTCGGCACAGACATATCCGCATTGGGAGGCTATCTGCATTAATGACGGAAGTACGGACAACTCGTTGGAAATTTTGAAGAAATACGCGGAAAAAGATCCGCGGTTTCAGATTATCGACCAGAAAAACCAAGGATTGGCCGGTGCCAGAAATTCGGGACTGCCGCGTGCCCGCGGAAAATATCTGATGTTTTTGGACAGCGACGACTTTTGGCATCCGCAGACGTTGGAGCTCTTAGTTAATGCCATGGAAGAATCCGACGCTGACCTCGGATGTTTTAACTACCGGAAAGTTTATCCTGACGAGCAAATCGTTTTTCCGCCATATGCTTCCGCACCGGCATTCCGATCCTGCACGGCGCCTCTCGTCAGTTTTCTGCGCCGCAAAATAAAAACCGGGGTTCTGGTCTGGAACAAAATATACAGGACTGAACTGGCGCAAAGCATTGCTTTTCTGCCTATACACCCGGGAGAAGACGACATTTACACTTTTGAAATTATGCTTCGCGCCGGCAAAGTTATTCTGTTAAACAACATATTTAGCTATTATATGCAAAACCCTGATTCCATTATGCATAAAACCGATGCCGCGAAGATGAGAAAAAATCGTCTGGAAATCGAAAAACAACTAATCAGAATCGTTAAAGAATTCTGCCGGCAGAGTTCCGATGATTTGAAAAAACGCGCATGCCGAAAATATCTCAGCGAAAGAATCGTCTTCCGGGAACATATTTTGAATCCATTGCGGCAAAATCAGTGCAAAGACAAAATCAAATTTGAAACCAGACTTCTGCAACAAATGCAAAACGACGGCATTTTCAATCCCGAATTGATGAATCCGCGGCTGCGGGCAATATGGAAACTCCTAAGCAACGGTTATTATCTGCCGGCGCTTATATTGGCTAAGATATAGGTAAAAAAATGTTGTGCAAACATCTGAACAAAATATTGAAGTATCTGAAACGGGCGCTTAACCGCATTTATATGACGGTTAAGACTAAATCCAGACAAAGTTTTGAAGCCAGCGACTTTATGCAGCCCAAAGCACTGGACATTTTTGTCGTTGCCTTTAACGACGCCAAGCTGATAGAATGTCAATATCATTTCATGCAAAAAAATCTCCGCAGCAGCGAATATCACTATATTATCTGTGACAACTCAAATAAAACAGATGCTGCCCGGCAGATTTTCGAATTCTGCCGCAAGCATAACATTACCTACTATCGTCTGCCCCGTTTTTTGTATGTCGACCCTAGCCGCAGTCACGGTTATGCCTTGAATTGGATTTACCGCTACGTCATCCGGCAGCGCAAAAACCGCTTTGCCTTTATTGACCATGATATTTTTCCGATTAGGCCGCTGCAATTGTCCGAATATACGGACCGGCCGCTCCGCGGCGTGAAAAGGGAACGGCACGGCTGCTGGTATCCGTGGGCGGCTTTCAGCTTTTATGACTACGAATTTTTAAGAAACAAAGACATAAATTTCATGCCCTGCCGCTACAAACGCAAACATCTGGATACCGGCGGCGGAAATTACAAATCAGTTTATAAAAATCTTGCGGCCGGCCTGTGGCGCGAGAGCTGCGAACATTACATCGATGTCCGCAGCGGCGAAAACTTCGTGTGGGACAAAGACGTCTACAAAAACTGGGACGACGCCGTATACGAAAACGCCGTTGAACTGATTGACGAAAAATGGCTTCACATTATCGGCGGCGCGCAGTGGGGCGGCAAGCACGACAAATTTGCCCAAGCAATGAAAATGTTCGGAGACTTCAACCATGGCTAAAATCAAAATCGCATTCATTAAACAAGACGGACTGTCATGCGGCGGCACAGAACTTTGGCTGCAAAACATTGCCGCAGGAATCGACAAGCAAAAATTTGAGGCCGACTACTTCTATACCGGAGAGACAGATGCCGGCCGCGCCGCTTTTCTGACCAGCCACGGCGTGCGCCTGATTAAGGTTCAATGCGGCAGAATCGATGAAAAAGAAAACGGAAAATGGCTGGACAGCGACTTCGACCAATTGTTCAACGAAGAAAATTACGATATCATCCAGAGCGCCATTGCCGGTCCCAAACAATGGCCATTTTATCTGATGAAAAAACCGGTGGTACACAGTGTGCATTTGGGGCATTATGCCGATACCTCGTCCAACGTCTGCCATAGTTTTTTTCTGTCGGAATGGATGCACAGACGCAATGCCCGGCTCGGCGGCGTTTATCGGCTCGGTTCGGTGGTTCCGGCCGGTGTTTCCATGCCACTCTGCAGCGACGATCTCCGAAGTGAATTGGGAATTCCGCATAATGCCGTCATTGCCGGTTTTCATCAACGTAATGCCGATGATATTTTTTCGCCGGTGCCATTGAACAGTTTTGCCAAACTGCAACAGAAAGACCGCTATTTTATTATTCTTGGCGGCGGTTCAAAATACGGCGAACAGGCTCGCAAACTTAGCATTAAAAACTTCATTCAGCTGCCGCACAGCAGCGACCGCGTCATGATATCTAAATTTTTGAACACACTGGACATATTTGCTCACGGAAGACGGGACGGAGAAACATTCGGCTATGTTTTTGCCGAAGCCATGATTCACCGTTTACCCTGCCTCGGGCACAGAGCGCGCAAGCAGAACGCGCATAAGGAAACCATTGCCGACGGCGGATTTTTTGCAAAATCACAAGGCGAATATACAGAAAAACTTAAATTGCTGTTTGAGGATGAAGACCTGCGTAAAATATTGGCGGAGAAAGCATTCTGCTCCGCCAAAAAACGCTTCATCGACCATGATTATATTAAAGACGTTGAACGGGTTTATGAAGAAATTTATCAAAACAGCCCCGAATTTCAAAGACGGCTTCGACATTTGAAACGGTGGCAGAAAATCAGCCTCTATCTCCGTCCCTATTCCAAAGAAAAGAGCGGCAACCGAAAGGTGTTAAAAATCTTCGGCATTCCGTTCTTAACTAAAAGAGCATAAAAAAACCCGCTGCAAAACAGCGGGATAAAAACTTATGCCGAACCGGTCAATACAGATAGTCGTCGGCATCTTCGTAATACTGGTTGTCTCTCTGGCTCTTATAGGGCGGTTCGCTGTCTCCGTAGGTGATATGCCGA
Organism: uncultured Alphaproteobacteria bacterium; assembly: GCA_944390895.1. Classification (GTDB taxonomy): domain Bacteria; phylum Pseudomonadota; class Alphaproteobacteria; order RF32; family CAG-239; genus CAJLXD01. Next base: position 506 of record CALXRQ010000015.1, on the reverse strand, counting down.
TCCCATCCCAAAAGGATAAAAACCGCAATCAAAACAAAAACACCCAAGGCAAAATAAACAAACGTCGGATGCAGTCCTTTGAGCAACACGACAAAGACGCAAATACATGCAAAGACCAGCCAGCTCTTGATAATTTTTTTTAATTTTAACTTCATGATAGTAAAAATAATTGGTTACGTTCGGATTATATTAAGCAATAATCTGCAAATTGCAACCGAAATCTTTTTTATTGCTCAGGCCTGCTGGCGAGCTGCCAGAACCGGCCGATAAAAAATGTCGCTTCCCTTGCTCGCAACAAGGACTATTCACCATAACAAAAAAAGCTCCATCAGGAGCTTTTTTTGTGGGTCTTGCTTCGTAAGTTTCGCTTAATATACAAGCTCAACAACTTCGCTTCGGTCAAAATCCTTGTAAGCTTGCTGCGGTTGCTGTCGCTTCCCTTGCTCGCAACAAGGACTATTCACCATAACAAAAAAAGCTCCATCAGGAGCTTTTTTTGTGGGTCT
>CALXRQ010000014.1 GCA_944390895.1 uncultured Alphaproteobacteria bacterium | reverse complement strand
TTCCTTGTTTGATACAATCAGACTTTTATTTATCTATCTTCTCACAGATTAATAAAACCGTCTGCGTATCCTCTTATTTCTTACTTATATACTCTTCCTTTATAACTCGCCGTAAGTGTTGGTGGCCTTTAGTTTTTGACCGCCGCCATCTCAGCGACAAGGGGGTTTATATGACAGTCTCTTGCAGAAGTCAATAACTTTTTTTCAAAAATTTTTATTTTTTTGTGAATAAACAGTTAACCTCTTGATATTTGCAGATATTATTACGAAATATTTTACAAGTCAAGCTGTATTGAAGTCTTAATCCTTTATATTATATATAAGTCAGGAATGTTTTACCCGCCGCAGAGGCGGAGAATCTCACGGCGAAGACATAGAAAAGAATCACTTTTAACTTGTCATTAATTATTACTTTTGTATTATGTATAGTCAGTTAACAACATTTTTAGGAGGCTAAAATAGCTAAAGAGAATACCAATGCGCCAGTACGCGATGATGATGGACCACGCATTAATGAAGATATCAGAGTAAAAGAGGTTCGCCTTATTGATGAAACAGGAGAGAATCGGGGAATCGTTCCGATCAGGGAAGCTTTGACAATGGCTGATGAAGCGGGACTGGATTTGATTGAAATTTCTCCGCAGGCGAATCCCCCGGTTTGTAAGATTCTGGACATCGGCAAATATAAGTATGAAATGCAGAAACGCAAAGCAGAAGCCCGGAAAAACCAGAAAGTAATAGACATTAAAGAGCTTAAGTTGCGCCCGATGATTGATACGCACGATTATGAAGTGAAAGTAAAACAAGCCAAAAAGTTTCTGGCTCAGGGTGACAAGGTGAAATTTACGATGCGTTACAAAGGCCGCGAAATGAACTCGGCCGACATGGGTAAAGACGTTCTGATGAAGCTGCTGGACGATTTGGAAGGTCTGTACAAACTCGAATCGGAACCCAAGCTTGAGGGTAAGCAGATGATGATGGTCATCGCCCCCGAAAAATAAGGCCGCCAACAAAAACAAAAAGGGAATCGCTTCGGTTCCCTTTTTTATTGTCCCAAAGCCGGAATTTCCCCTTGTAAAACTCCGTAATTGTCCTAGAAAAACAGGCAAAAAAAAATTATATTGTTTTCAAGCGAAAACGAGGATGACCGAAATGAACGATATTGAAAGCCTAACCAAAGAACAGGCGGCGGAAGAACTAAAACGAATCGCCGAAGAAATGGCGAAAGCCGACATTGCCTATTATCAAAACGACGATCCTTATCTCAGCGACGCGGAATACGACGCGCTCAAACGCAGAAACGAGCTGCTGGAGAAAAAGTTTCCGGAACTGAAAATTGAAAACGGCCCGTCGGTCAGAATCGGCGCCGCCGTCCGCAGCGAGTTCGGCAAGGTTAAGCATAAGATTCCGATGCTTTCGCTCGGAGACATTTTTTCCGAAGAGGAGCTAAGCGACTTCACGGCTTCGGTCAACCGGTTTCTGGGTTATGAAACCGACAATATGATCACTTATTCCGCCGAACCGAAAATCGACGGTCTTTCCTTTTCGGCCCGATATGAAAACGGCTCGTTCGTGAGAGGAGCGACGCGCGGCGACGGCGCAACCGGCGAGGACATCACCGAAAATCTGCGCGTTATCAAGGATCTGCCGCAAAAGATTGAAGGGAAAGACGTACCGGAGATTTTGGAAGTGCGCGGCGAAGTTTATATGTCCAAGCGGGATTTTCTGGAGCTTAACCGGCAATATGAAACCGAGGGGAAAAAAGCGTTTGCCAACCCCCGCAACGCGGCGGCAGGTTCGCTGCGGCAGCTTGACGCCAACATTACCAAAGAGCGCAAGCTGAGTCTGTTTGTCTATACCTGGGGCGACGTGTCCGAAATTGTCTGGAAATCGCAGAGCGAATTTCTGGAAAAGGTCCGCGGCTGGGGTTTTAAGACCAATCCATACAACCGTATCTGCCACACGACGCGGGATTTGTCCGACTATTTTGAATATCTGCTGAAAGAGCGCGCCAATCTGGCTTATGACATTGACGGCATTGTTTATAAGGTTGACAGTCTGGAGCTGCAACAGCGCCTCGGTTTTCTGACCCGCACGCCGCGGTGGGCCATTGCGCACAAGTTTCCGGCCGAGCAGGCCTTTACCAAAATCAACGACATCAGAATTCAGGTCGGCCGAACCGGCGCGCTGACGCCGGTGGCGGATCTGGAGCCGGTCAATGTCGGCGGGGTCATCGTTTCGCACGCAACGCTGCACAACGAAGACGAAATCAAACGCAAAGACATCCGAATCGGAGACACGGTCGTCATCCAGCGCGCCGGAGACGTTATTCCGCAGATTGTGGAAGCGGTTAAAGACAAGCGACCGCCCGAATCCAAAGAATACGAATTTCCGCAGACATGCCCGATGTGCGGTGCCCATGCCATCCGCGAAGAAGACGAAGCGGTGCGACGCTGCACCGGCGGTCTCACCTGTCCGGCGCAGGCCATTGAGCGCCTCAAGCATTTTGTTTCCCGCGAAGCCTTTGACATTGAGGGGCTGGGGGCAAAGATTATGGAAGAATTTTACAACGAAGGCATCATCCGCAACCCGGTTGACATTTTTACGCTGGAACGCCGCAACCAAAAGCTGCGCGACGATTTGTTCGCTGCGCTTGACGACGGCGGTATCTATCTGGAAAATCGCGAAGGCTGGGGCAAGAAATCGGTGGAAAACCTGTTCCGGGCCATCAACGGCCGCCGAGACATCTCCCTACCCCGTTTCATTTACGCTTTGGGCATCCGTCAGGTGGGAACGGCCACGTCGCGGCTGATTGCCAAAAACTACGGCAGCTTTGAGCATTTTCGTGACGACATGGTTCACGGCCGCACTGAAAAACTGCTGGAAATCGACGGAATCGGCGAGGCAATGGTCAATGACATCGCCGGCTTTTTTGCCGAAGAACACAACCTCAGAACCGTTAACGAACTTTTGGAACAGGTGAAGGTCGAAGACTTTGTCGATGATACGGACTACAATTCGCCGATTGCCGGCAAGACGGTGGTCTTTACCGGGACGCTGGAACGCCTGACGCGGGCCGAAGCCAAAGCCAAAGCGCTTTCGCTCGGCGCCAAAGTGGCCGGTTCGGTTTCCAAGAATACCGATTATGTCATCGTCGGCGCGGACGCCGGTTCCAAAGCCAAAAAAGCGCAGGAACTGGGCATAACGGTCCTGAACGAAAACGAATTTTTGGAACTGGCCGGGCAATCGGTCTAAGAGCAGGCGCTTGTCGATGCTCATAAAAAAAGACTGTATATCCATTTTTAAGATATAGCAGTCTTTGGTATAGCCTTCCGAGCAGAGATACATATATTCGGCAATGCATTTTATGCCGTACTGCACGCCCTTTCCCTCCCGGCAGGAGTAGCTGTCGGAAATAAAATCAGCCTCCAGCAGGCGGTTGATTTTGTTGATAATCAGATGATGAACGATACGGTCGCGAAAATCTGCGGCAAAAACCTCCCTTTTGACGGGCTCCGTCACCACAAAGGCGATGGAGCGGCCGGGATAATAGCGGTGGGCATTGATGTCGCGCCAAAGCTCCAGCAGCCGATTTTCATAGTCGGCCTCAAATTCAAGCGCGTTAAAGGTTTTTCGTTTGTTTTTGCGGCAGTCATAATAAGCCTGAAACAACTCATCCAGACCGATGCCGCCGCAATTTTCCTCAAATAGCTCTAACTGCATAACCAGTTCTCATTCATATAAACGTTTTTTTCAAAAAAGCCAGGACCGGGCGAACGTAATTGGTATTTTGTTGTTGATGTTGCCATCGCTGAATCTCTGGTTCCAAGCGTTCTCGCGCTCCTTGCGGAGCGCGAGAAATTCTAAGGTTTTCAAAATTAAATCTGCCCCGCCGGCGGGGCAGATAAAAGTTAAATGGTTAAAACCACTAAAAAGCCAGGACCGGGCGAACGTAATTGTAATCGTTCTTACCGTCGCCGTAGTAGAGATTACCATTATCGAAGGACTGGTACCAAGCGTAGTTGTAAGAGACCTCGGAAGAAGACCAAATATACTCATCGCCAAACAGGACACCTCCTATTTTAGATAAAGCTGTATTTAATGTACCTTTATTACCATAAATAGCGTTTAATTCACCCATAGCCGGCAAATACCAATCTCCAGCATTTGTTCCGTCTGTTGTGTAAGAATTGGCATATTCGGCAGCCGGACAGCTTTTTGAATTAGCTTTGCAATATGATATAATAGTAGCCGTATTTCCTTTACCCTGCCAATCTGCCGTTGCCGCCGATGACGATGTTATATTTGTCAAGTTCGGAATATCAAAATACTCCGTCGACCATTTCATTAAAGATGTATTTAAGGCTATTGCCAATCTGTTTGTACTGTCAAATACGACACCTATCGGTTTCTTGCTCGCAACAACGTTAGCATTACACGTTTTATCGGAATAAAGAATATCTCCGATTGCACAGTTGCTAGACGGCAGTTCATCGGCCGACACGCAGAAAACCTTTGAGGTGTCAAACGGACATTTCAGCGTTGACATATCCTGACAATCGGACGCGGTTTTGGTATAACCCAATGAATCGCAGCTTGGCGGGACAGCGCAGCTCTCTGCCGCAGCTGCGGCTGTCGCACCGACGGAGAAAGCCAGAGCGAACAGGCCTGCTCCGAATATGTTTTTTAAATTTGTTTTCATTTTCTTTCTCCTTTTATAATAATGGCGGCTGTCATAAAATCATCTGAAACAGGATATAAGCCGTTGCAAATATCAAAATTATCGAAATCAGCGCTATCAATCTGAAACATTTCTCTGCCTCGCGGTTTGTCTAATTGCTCTGCGGCAGCCAGCAGCGCAGGGCACCGTTACACCAATAGTTGTCCAGGTTCCAGGAACCGTCGCTGCAAGTCGGCGACGGCGCCGGACAAGGATCGCATTTTTTATATTTCAGCGTCGAGCCGGACTGGCACGTGTCTCCGGCGAGCTTGCCGCAGGAATTTACGCCGCAATTTCCGGCATCATATTCATAACCTTCGCAGGGATTTATTTTTCTCTTATATTTTTCCGTTTGACAGCTGAGACACGGCTCTCCGTCGGCAATATAGCCGTCAGAATTGGCTTCAACCTCGGTATAGTCATATCCGAGGCAAGCGGCACATTTGCATTTTGTATATACGGAATCCTGCGGACATCTTTGCGAATAATCGGCTTCTTCTCCCTCCGGGCAGCGGATGACATATCCCTGCTCGCGGCAGATATCCGAATTTGAGATACATTTATCAAAAAGCGTCGGATAAAGCGGACAACGACCGCTCGGCGTAGAACCTTCAGGGCAAGAAGTCAGCTTATATCCGTCCTGCACGCAGGAACTGTAAACGTTATAATCTTCAGAGACCGTGTGCCCCGCCCATTCGCCGTCTTGCGCATCGGGCAAAAACACCGCCCGGGAACAGGCTTCTCTGTGTCCGCAGCACAGAACCACGCCACTCAGAAATAAAATATGTAAAATACCTGACTTCATTTTATACCTGCCTTAATTAACATAAAAATTGGAAAAGAGGGCCGGAGTATCTTTACGAGTGTGTATGCTTTAGTGAGGATAACAGAAATATAGGCTTTAGTTCTGTGCCCTCTTTTCCCGGGCAAATGATTCACTAAATATTGTTAATATTATAAATCACCCGCCTTATGATTCATAATATATTGGTAATTTTTTAGAGTCAAGAAAAAAAATTACCATTAAATAGTATATATAGTTTCATAATAAAATAGGAATATGTTCCGTATGAACGAAAACGATTTTGCAGCGCAGCTTGGGATAAGAATTCGGGAGCTTAGGAAACTTAAGGGTGTGAGCCAGCTTGAGCTGGCCTATGATATGGATATGTCGATGAACACCATATCAGGCATTGAGCTCGGAAAAATATCTCCCAAAATAGAAACAATAAAGAAAATTGCCGATAAACTGGGTGTAGAATTGAGCGAATTGTTCGAATTTCCCAAAAAACAGCCAAAGGATAAAATTCTTCGCAAGAAGATTGAAGACATTGCTGTCCGTCTGACCGAATATGACCTCGACTTTCTGAACCTGGTGTCCGACGCCATCAGCATCCTGGAAAAAGCCAGAAAAAAATAGACCTTCCGCCTTATTCTTCCATAAAGAAATATTCATAAGACTTGGCAATCAGGAGATTGCCGTACACAATCAGCGGCGACATCAGGAAAAACCGCACGTAAGAAGACCAGCCAAACCAGTTTCCCGCCTGCTCCACAATCATAAACGGAATATTCAAAACCAGCAGCAGCGCCACAATCTGCCAATAATTGCCGCGGGTTTTCTGCATGGCAAAGCGCAGGTTGCCGTTGCGGCCGATCAGAGAACCGATCCAGGCGAAAAACGGCCGGAACAGAATGTAGGGCGCTATGAAAACGGTAATGACGCTCAAAACCGCGTCTATGGTCTGACTTTCCTGCATATATTTTTGCAAAAAGGCCAGATAGCGGTCGGCATATTGCCCGTTGAAACCCAGAAACAAAGGCGCAAACGGCAGCAAAATGAGTATGGTCATGACAATAAAGCCCAAAACCAGAATCTTGGTAGACGGCGCCAAAGACGAAAACAGAGAACGCCGGTCAAAATACGGCTTCTTATCAAAATACCAGCGGAAAAACCAGCTCCAGAAAGCATAAGCCGCAACGGCCAGCAATAAAAACGCCGGCTGCGACCAAGTGGCAATGCCGACAATGATAATCGCATAGTTTATGAGAGAATATACCAGCATTGCCAGCGGCTTGGAAACGAAAAAGCGCAGCGCGGACTTGAAAATTTCCGCAAGAGGCAGCTTTCGGACGGTTGTGTTGTTCATTTGATAAAGGCCTTATTTGTAAAACTTATTTTTATAAATAATCAAATCTGTTCCGCTTGTCAATCAAAGATGGCATTCAAAGCCTATGACCAATTATCTATTGGCTTTTGCTTTTGATGGCTTATCTCATTGCTGTAACCATTTTACAAGGAGAAAAACAATGGAACATACCTCTACTACCAAAAAAAGCGCTCAAAAATCTTCCTGCCCCTGCATGGATATGAACGAACGCTATGCCAAGGGTTTTAACGACGAAGACCTGATGGTCGAAGAAGACGAAATCGACATCAGCGAAGAAGCGCCCCATAAGAAAAAGAACTCATAACACCAAACGGAAAGCACCCGAAAGGGTGCTTTTTTCACAAATTAAGAATATTATCTTTTCCTTAAACATATTTTCCTATTATTGCAGACGTTTTAATCACAATGGAAAGCAGGAAAAAATGGATCCGTTCGACGTTTTGAAATTCTGCCCGAAGTGCGGAAAATCCGCCTGGGAAAACAAACACGCCAATATGCGCGTCTGCCGGAGCTGCGGCTATGAAATGTACAAAAACCCCACCATCGGCGGCGCGGCGCTGATTTTTGACCAACAGGACCGTCTGCTCGCGGTGCGGCGCACCAAAGAACCCGCCAAAGGCACACTGCATCTTCCCGGCGGTTTCTGCGAAGCGGGAGAATGCATTGAGGACGCCGTAAAACGCGAGGTTCGGGAAGAGACGAATCTGGAAATTTCGCTCGGAAAATATTTGTTCAGCATTCCCAACCATTATGAATACAAGGGCGTGGAACTCTATCCGCTGGACTTCTTTTTTGAGGCAAAAATTAAAGATACGGAGCGCCTGCTGCCGGACAAAAGCGAAAATTCGGAAATATTGTTTATTCCCCGCCGGGAAATAAACATCGACGCCTTCGGTCTGGAATCCGTCAAAGCGGCATTGCAGCGTTATCTTGGCCGGTAGGCTGAACCGCCGTTACCCGGACGTTGACCAGATCATTGACCAGATTTATTTCAAAACGTAAACGGTCAATGACAAAAACCTTGTCGTCACGGTCGGTTTTCAAATTGTTCAGCTCTTCATAAAGTTTTTGCTGCGCTTCGGCCAAAGAAACGATTTTTCCGGGGAAAAGCCTGCCCGACAAATCCAAAATTTCCAGGCTCAGGGTCTGGCGCTCGCCTGTGGCAATGTTGTTGTCGTAGGTCAGAATCATTTTCCGGACCTGATCTTCTTCTATGCTGAAAATCAGACGCAAATTGTTTTTCCTGCCGGAATAGGTATTAACCCCCTTTTCGCTTCCCGTCAGCGCCAGATTATAATCACTGAAACCGTCAAGCCCGAATTTCTGCGCCGCCGGTGCGGAACCGACAGACGCCGCAGCGGCCGACAAAACAACGAGCAAAACGGAAAGAGAACAGAAGATAAGGATATTACGCAAACGTTTATTCATGGCGGAACTCCTTTCAATATTGAATTTTAATGCGTCTATTATACACCCAATTCTGCGGGACAGTAAACCTTTATCAGCAACATTTTTGCAGAAAACGGTATGTATATTAATAACGAAACATTGAATAGCAGGTGACGGAAACCGGCAGTTTTGAACGACCGCCCAGATCCTGAAGCTCTATCATAAAAGCCGCCGCCGCCACGGTGCCGCCGACTTTTTCCACCAGACGGCAAGCCGCGGAAACCGTACCGCCCGTGGCCAGAAGATCATCAATGACCAGCACCTTTTTGCCCGGTTCTACGGAATCTTTGTGAATTTCAAGCGCGTCGGTACCGTATTCTAGATCATATTCGATACGCTCGACTGCGGCGGGGAGCTTTCCGGGCTTGCGGATGATTACCAAGCCGGCACCGAGCTTATAGGCCAGTGGCGCGCCAAACAGATAGCCGCGGGATTCAACCGCCGCAACATAATCAATCCCCTGTCCTTTGAACTGCTCATAAAAAACGTCTATCACCTCGCGAAAAGCTTCCGCGTCTTTCAGCAGCGTGGTGATGTCTTTGAATATAATCCCTTTTTTGGGAAAATCGGGAATGCTCCTGATTTTGTTTTGCAAGCGCTCCAGCATTTACCTGTCCTATCTGTGAAAACAATGTCTAAGGTTAACGCAGAAAAAAACGCACTTCAATCAGAAAAAGAAAGTTTTAAGAAAAAAAGGCTTGCAAGTTTTGCAAATTTATATTATCAAAATGCTTGTTTCTGCGGTTCCATCGTCTAGTGGCCTAGGAGCGCTAAGCAAAAATGACCTTAAATGTCATTTTTGTCTGCAAGCTCTTCGGAACATCTTATTTGAGCGACGGAACTTATGACGGAAGCGAAATTAGATGCCGAAGAGGTGTCTGGTTGAAAGTATACGGTCCCATCGTCTAGTGGCCTAGGACACGGCCCTCTCAAGGCTGTAACACGAGTTCGACTCTCGTTGGGATCACCAATTCAAACAGCAGTCATGAAAATGGCTGCTTTTTCTTTTATAAATCAAGCACTTAACTGAGTTCGAGTGTTGTAAATTTGAAAATTGCGTTTTGGGAGAATTTTCCGAACTTGTTTGAGAAAAAGTCTTTATTTTTTCAATGTTTTGAATGAGTTAGAATATTCTTCTAGTCTTTGAAAAGCTTTGTTTTTTCGTAATATGAATTTATATTTATTAACGTCGTATTCCTAAGTTTTTTAACGTTTCTTGAACAATCTTATTTACATTTGCTTGTTGTCTTTCTTTAGCAAAAAATTGATTTCCTGCCTTTATACAATCATTACAAATTGGAGGTATTCCATATGCTTTTGCACCAAGTCTTGCCTGAGTTATATCACTAAAATCTCCGTTAGATCTTTGTTGCATAATACACAAACCATCTTCATCTGTACAATGCGTTCCATAAATATCTGCAGAATTTTCTCTTCCCTCATAAGTTAGTCCAATAACATGTCCAAACTCATGCATTAATACTGTTTTGAAATTTTCACGATCAATCAGGTTGCCGTTTGCATCTGAAAATCGACGGGCAGAAACAATACACCCAATTCCTTCATCTCCCATCCCCAGACAATAATTCATTTGACGATTAGGGTATAAGTCGTCTTTTGTCAGCAATATTGTAAATTGAGGAATTTCTTGATTTGTGGGATCTTCTTGCATTGTTTGAAATAAAGTACTTGCATTTAATTGATTGGGACGCCCGTCATTGACAGCATCCCGCTTGGCATTTTCAATATGCCAGCGGGTACTTTTATATGGCACCAAATAAAATTGTCCGTTTTTAGGATATATATATCCGTCATCTTTCCACGCGCCGAGGTTAGTAATCGGATAATCATTTTTATATGAGGGAAAACACGCCATAAGCTCACTGATTGCTTCGACAGCAATTTGATTTACTTCAGGATTAAGTCCGTCTTGGCTAACTATAAAAATATCCCTCTGTTTCATGATATATCTCACTTATTAATATGTATAGCTTTATTATAGCTTTATTTTCTTTAAAAATCTAGTATCTTTAGCTCGTGAAACGTGAGTTAAGCATCACCAATTCAAACGGCAGTCATGAAAATGGCTGTCATTTCTTTTATTTATCGTTGATTTACATTAGTTGTTTACATTCTATAAAAAACAGAAGCTGTTTTAAGGCTTCTGTTTTTGTGATTTTGTAATATTGGGTATACAAATAAAAAATATGGTAAAGGCAAATATTGCCAATGCCACTGTTTCAAATAATTTTGTATAAACACCAAGTAGTCCCTCTGTTGCTACCAGAGCAAAGAGTATCCCAGAAAAAATCCAGCCTAGGTTAGCATTCATTAACTTTTGCGGTTCTCTAACTGCTAACAGAACTCCAAAGATGGTACTTACACATACAAAGAAAATGATACCCTGCCAATTTAGCTCATGTGTTATTGACAATGCAAACGACACCATAAGTACAAATAGAGAGGACATCAAAACTAACAATAATTTTTTTACTTTTTTCATATGCATAAAAATTTAGGTATTATAATTATATTTATCTACCTGCATTATAAGTACTATTTTTGAAAAGTAAATAAAATAACTCGCAAACCCTGAGTTAAGCATCACCAATACAAAAAAAGCTTCCTTTATGGAGGCCTTTTTTGTATTGATAATAATCCCAACAGGAGTGCAAAACCGAAAAGGAGCGCTAAGCAAAAATGCAAACTCTTTGTAACATCTTAAATAACGCAAAACATAATTACCAACAATATAGGAATTTTTTCCTTTACTTTAAATAGAAAATATTATAAAAGATAAAATGTCACTTGGGAAAAGTGCGTCTAAAAACCGTTGATGAAAATCAACGGTTTTTTTGTATCTAAAATTAACAAAGAATAAGGAAAAAATATGTCACAATTTAAATTAAACAAAGACGTAGCATCATCTTTAGCTGTAGCTATGGAAGATATGCTTCCGCTAAAAAGCTATCTAAAAAAATTTGGCGCATATGATGTCCCCTCATATGGAATGACGGAATATCCTGACAATGAGTTATTTGAAGGGATAAAAACATATCAAAGAAAAAATAATTTAACCATTGATGGAATAATGAAAAAAGATGGTGAAACCATTAATTCATTAAATCAAGAAATATCCCAAAATAAACCTTCGCGTTTAGAATTTAACGGAAGAGAACTTTCTTGGTTTGAAGATGATAAAAAGACAAACTCATGGAAAGGAATGTCAGGTAAGCCAGATTATCAATGTAAAGAATATGACAACGTAAAAGACAAAGGGCCATTACCGGAGGGAAAATGGTTGGTAAGACAATCTCAACATCAGAATTTCTATAAAGACCAAAGTAAGTTTGACCAATTCAGAAGTGAATACGGTTTTGGAATTATGGGAAAATGGAGAGGAGGAAAAGATTCTTGGGGTAATAACCGTATTTGGTTGGAGCCCGCTCAAGGAACAGATAATAAAGATAGAACAGGGCTCTCTATTCATGGCGGTAAAGAATATGGCTCAGGAGGGTGTATTGATTTAACAGATAAGATGGATGAATTTACCAACAAATTTAAGAAATATGGGCATGATATGATTCTTAATGTAAAATATGATAAAGATTGTTGGTGATTTTTATTGTATTTAAGGTAAATGCTAAATATACTTAGAAACAAATTTAACCGAAGGTGCAATTATGAAAAAAATCAAACTCATACCTTTTTATCTATTGTCAATTATAAATTTTTTTGCAAGCGTTGTTGTGGCTACGGACTATCCTAGCACGATGAGCTATGATATGCATTGGGGATATGAAGGTTGTGGTTGGGCATATGAAAATAGGTTTAACTATACCATAATGACATTAACAATATTATTGATAATAATTGCACCTACGGTTTATGCTTGGAAGAAGCGTAAAACAAATCTCAAAAAAGCCTATATAATTCTATCCATACCTACGCTTGTTTATTTGGCAAGATATATCTATTTTACTAATTTTTATAATATATAGCCTCATTTAATGAAATGTCATTTTTTGAATGTTTGTAATAAATTCAGAGACTTAATATTATTTCTTTTAATTTCTTCATATAAACTCATTGTTGCTAGATAATACTCAGGAGAAAGTAATAGTTCGAAATTCATCGCGTTAGTATCACCATTTATGAAAATATGTATGCAAAACGCCCCTGCTCCGGAGATGAGGGGCGTTTTGTTATTTTAAATATGTTTTCAGGCTGCTTTTCTGGTCAAATCCGAATTGGCTGCCAGAGAGTACATATCGCCGACATCCTGCGTCGGATTGGACAGAGTATCTGTCGAAGCCGAGCTGCCGACACTGAAGCCGTTCATTGCCTGAATCAACTGATCGGCATTGCTGATGTCCATGGTTGAACCGTCGGCAAACTCAATGGTTTCAATTTGGTTATTTTCGCCATTAAAATGCCATTGAATGCTCATGCCCTGAGTTTCGTCTCCTTTAACATTAATAATCAAATCATTATAATCCTGCCTAAATGTCAGGTCTTGTGCCGTAATTCCCGGACCAAAGATAATTTTATCATTACCACCGCCGGCATTACTTGCGTCAATATATTCGCTGAGATGATCAAAACCGTCGCCCAAATTCCACATATAAGTATCGTCCCCGGCGTATCCGGTTATCGTATCATTTCCGGCGCCACCACAAAACGTATCGGCGTTGGCACTGCCGGTTATAATGTCGTCTCCGCCCATACCGTAGACCGTATCGCCCTTATCGCTCAGAGATATTTGTTCAGCCTCGTCTTTTTGAATTAAGGTCAGCGGGATTTCAGACAAATGGACTGTTGAACCGTCATTGAAACATAAGTCTTCAATCTTGTGATTGCTGTTGCTGCCACAGAACCAGTGAATCAGAATCGACTGATTTTCGTTGCCTTTGATGATAATGCGCAAATCGCTGCCGTTATTTTCCTGACGAAAAGTTAAATCATTAAACGTAATACCGGCGCCAAACACAATCTTGTCATAATTTCCGGCATCATCAATATAATCTTTTCCGTCGCCCCAATTCCACAGATATGTATCATCTCCCGCATCGCCATAAAGCTCATCATCGCCGGGGCCACCGTAGATAACGTCATTGCCTTCTCCGGCAAACAAGCGGTCATTTCCGCCATTGCCGACTAAGACATCATCATATTCGGAACCGGAAAGCGTATCATTCGCATCTGAACCTTCCCGGACATATCCGCCACCGGCACCCGGCATACTGTTCCAGTGAGAACGGACATATTCATAATTCCATTCCGTACCGTTGGCAAAAACAATTTTGTTTACCGTGGCGCTGGTTGTCCCCTGCTGATCAAAATAACTGAAAACGGTCAAAGTATCAGACGCTTTGTCTGCATCAGCATAGCTAACCGTAATGACCAAATCGTAACCTTGACGTCCCAGACTGACATTTTGGGGCAGGATCCCTTCGCCAAATTGGATAATGTCGGGTTCGTCGGCGGAAGCGTTATCATCTGAATTATCAATAGCGTCATTACCAAATCCGGGATTAAAGATATAAGTATCAGCTCCATTACCACCAATAAGCGTATCGTTGCCGACTCCGCCGATGAGGGTATCATTGCCGTCTTCTCCCCAAAGGGTATCGTTTCCGTCACCGCCATCTAAGGTATCATTACCTGCACCGCCATAGAGATGATCATTACCTGTATTGCCATTCAATATATCATTACCATAGCCGCCATAGAGCTTGTCATCTCCGGCAAAGCCAGATAACGTATCATCGGTGGTTGAGCCATATAACAGATCATCCGCATCGGTTCCATTAAATTTTCCAATATTGTCTAAATCTGTTTCCAGTTGTGAACTGGAAATATTTCCGGTATTCCGCATTGCATTTAAAACTGCCGAGGCAACTCCTGAAGGATATTGATTAATTATTGTTATTAAGTCTTTGAGTGTAGCAGTTCCTTGGTCAGGATTATCCCTATATATAAAATCCAGTTGAGAGATCATTGTATCTGTATCTGCGCTCCATGTACCGGTTTCACTGTCCTGAGATATGAGAATACACCCTAAAAGGTTTCTGTATTTGGTTTGAGCATCAATCATTTCTGCCGTATAATTGCAAATTCTTTCAAACATTTCCAGAATATAAGGCGCTGCCTTGCCGTGAGGATTGGGATCTCGTTCACCCCAACACCAGGTACCGAGAAACTCTTCGCCCATAAATTCTTCCAAAGCTTCCAGTTTTCTGGCATCTCCCAACACATTGCCATAACTCACTGTTTGGCGTCCATTCGGATCCATATCCTGCACGCCGGTCCAATGATAAATAATATCAACAAGCAAAGCCTTACGAGCTTCGGCATCATCTTCAACAATATATTGTTCAACCAAAGCTTTAAGCTCTCCGCTCTCATCTAAGGCCATAGCCGTCCGCAAACTGTATACATTACCAAAACCGTTCACTTCGGGAAGGGCAAAGATTTCATCAGAAATATTAACTTCTATGTTATGTTGAGAATCAATAGGGCGCGTTTCAAACCACACATCTTTTACACTTCCGGTTGTTCCGTCCGTTTTAATAAACGTTCCGGTTTGCTTAATCTTATTTCCGTTAACATCCTCATTGTCCACATTGTAATAATTTAAATTTATGCCCGAAATATTAGCTTGCTCTAATGTAAGGAGTTCGTTACTGTCCACTTTTCCGTTGCCATTGGCATCTTGCCAGATTTTCACTTCGCTCCAAGCATTATCTTCAGCATTAAACACACCGTCGCCGTTGCTGTCCAAATCCTTCAGCGCCTCAAATCCGTTAGCAGCTTTTTCTCCAGACGAAAGAACGGAGTTATTGCCAAACAACTCCGTTCCATTATCAATCTCACCGTTTCCGTTAATGTCTCTTACCAGCAGTCCGTCATCTTGACCGACCCAGCCACTCTTTTCGGCAAAGCCGTTACCATCGTGGTCAAAATAAACGCCGTCTTCCGCTTTGCTCGTTTCAACTCCGTCTCCGTCCAGATCTATAATCAGCGGAGAACGTGTGGTCTCTGCATCACTCCATGTCGACAGAAAACCACTGAAATCCGGAATGGGCAATCTTCCCGGTGAGAGCAGACTGTTACCGTCCGGTTTTTGCGGAAAATCATCTTCTGTCGGAGCTTCAGACGGCTCATCTTCTCCCAAACCATTGATATGCAATATAACCTGATTGCCATATTTGCTTTTAATTACCACATGCTCTCCGTTAAATTCGCGGCTGATTTCTCCGTCTACATATATCAAATCGTTGGAGGTAACATTGTAGATATGGTCTACTCGCTGCCCATAGTTGTATACATATACTTTGTCCGTATCGTTATCCTTGCCTAAATCAATCATACTGTTGCCTATTCCGGATGATACATAATCTGTACCCTCTCCGAGACGAACCGTATTACTCCCTTTCAGCCAACTAACCGCATCATTTCCGGCTCCCGTGTCTGCCGTGTTTTCTGTCGTCACCTGGTCATAGGAATAATTGCTTCCGTCTTGCGTGTCTAATGAGATATGGTCGTCTGAGGCACCGCCGATAAAATGGTCTATACCGCCGCCGAGACTAATTATATTTTTTTCTCCTTTAACCGATGTTACGGTGACTTTGTCTGCTCCCATCCCTCCGTAATACCTGTTGTTGCCCGAACCCAAATGAACTACATTCCGGTCGCTCAGCGTATCTTCATTTTGACCGCCATCTACTATATCATCACCGCTTCCGGTTGTTATTGTATCATATCCACCACCGGCAAAAATGTAACTATCATTATTATCTGTTGTTATAGAACTAGCATTTTCATTATCAAAGACATAATTTTTGTTACCATCTGTTATTTTTAGATGCCAATTGTTAGCTTGTGTAATAACCTCTGCCTCTGCATTAGATAAATCAAAATCATAATCTTTAACAGAATAAAAATATTCTAATGTATCATGTACTCTTTTTATTGTAATATCCGTGGTAGACGTGGAGCTCGGATCATAAAACGGGTCTGAATATCCCATATATATTCCGTAAGGTAATCCAGCAAAAACATCCCTACCGCTTAAATATTGCTGGGCAAAGTAATTTGTACTTGTATTGCAATTTCGAGATTTAGGATTATATAACAACACATCTTTCAATTGACCCAAAATAGAGGCTTCAAGTTTAATTTTATTAAAAGCATTAAGAGCTCCCGCTGAATTTGTTTTTTCTATTATAGTCGATGTATAAACTTTATATTCCGTAAGATATTCAACAGTGGTAGCCTGCATAGTACCATCATGTGCCGTTTGTGTTCCCCATAATATTGTTCTGCTATTTCCATCTTCATCCGTTATTGTATATTCTTGAACAGATACCGGAGCGCTAATATAAAAACAAATATCTAAAGAGGTATTGGTATAAAGATCAATATACTGAATCGTTTGGGAACCATCTTCATGGGTCGTAACCAAATCATAACCTGTATGGTTACCTATATCGGTATCGCCAGGAAGGGGAGATAAATCTGCCCTAACATCTCTAGAATGTACTCTGAGTTCATAGTATTTTACCATTGTTATCCTCCTTCAAATTAAAACTTATAAAAAGATCTGTAAGATCATGCTATACACAGTTGTCATAAAAAATGATTTCATAACAAATATTACAGCGGACACTATTGAAAAAGACATATCCTTCGTTATTTTTTCTTTCTTTAATGACATTATTATGCCCATAACCGCTAATGAAACAAAAACTGAAATTGAACTCCCCAATAGATACATAGCCACATCTTCCCATATGTTAGGTTTGCTTCCTAGGCTAAGAGTTGCTGGTAACAGACTAGGTAAAAGTAAAAAGAAAAACGAAAAAAATAAGCTCCAACAGACTAAGTCAAGAACATATTTTTTACCTTTTGTCTTATATATATTAAATAGAGGATAAGCGACTATTCCTAAATAACCTAGAAATACAGGAAGATATAAAAGCGAATCAAATAAAGATGAAAGATTTAACAATAGGAATCCTCCAACTATTGAAATATATAAGAGTAACATATTAAGCACCTGTTCTATCTTTGATACGAAGTTTATAAACAACAGTCATGAGGTGTGCTCCTTATTAAAAATGGATTGAGATGATAATGAAATAAAAAATTAATATAATTAGTTGTTTACGTTTATATTTTATTTTTCCAAAATATTTATCTGGAATAGTTAGTCCCAATAAAGTAATAAAACTGATATACATTGCAGACATGAAGTTATAGAAAGGAATGTGTTGCATTCCATTTTCTTCCAATAAATAAGATAAAAAGTATAAAATATGGAATGAACCAACTATTGCTGCGGCTACAACAGCCGCACCGATAGTCAGTATAACAGTCAGAATAAATGTATATAAGGCATTAAATTTAACAAAATTCTCTTTAGTCAAAATAAAAGCCGCAAAAATTTCACCTATTCCAAATAGTCCAAGAATAGATACAAAATCGACTATACGTTCATTCGAAAGTAGCATTAACATTTTATGACTTTCATAATAATGAAAGAAAATTAGTTGTAGAATCAATAGAAGTGTAGTCCAACCAATAGCTACGGAAGTTGTTATTTTCTGTTTAACCTTTTTATCCATTGAATTAGTTGACTTTTCTATAGTCTGTTTAATCTTGTTCATAAACACCTCTCATGGCAAAAATTAAATCAGCACTTCGGGAAGTGTAACTTAAAAGCAAAAAACTGAAAGGGAAAATCAAAAAGAAGAAAAGAGGGGAAGAAAATTTTAAGCGGAGCGCACCAAAGGAAACATCTAAAAAGCTATAAGACGGAAAATCTTTCAAAAACATAAAAATGTTTTCAGGTAGTTCAGTATAGCAGTCGGTCATACAGCCTCCATTTGCGCGAATCCCATATTAATTTTCATCTATTAATCTTAAATTGCAAGTATAGATTTTATTTTTTTAACATCGGCATAATAAGTTGTGTACATTTACTTAAATTATTAAAACTCATTGCAAATGAACTTTAATAATCTAAGCTGCCATTATTATATTAGCTTGCTCTAATGTAAGGAGTTCGTTACTGTCCACTTTTCCGTTGCCTACTTTTATTATATCGTGGCCGGTGCCGCCATTAATTTCATCTTTATCCATTTTCTCTATTAACTTATTATTCGAGAAGATAAACTTTTCAACCTCAATCTTCATTTCATTGCAACTAAAACTAGTTATAAGAAAATATTTTCCTCTCACAAGCACTTCTTTTAAGGTAAAATTAAACGTTTTTACAATCATAAGCATACTTTGAATTTATTATGCTTCAACTATCGTTTTTCCTTTTCCACAACTTATAATAAACCCTTGGATTTGGCTGCTATTGTTGTATTAGCTATTTCTAATATAAAAAAGTTTGTTACCGTCCGCTTTCTCGCTGTCATTAGCATTTTGCCGAACTTTGATTTCATTTCATATTACATTTTCTACTATTTTTAGAAACAACAAAAAATCACAAATATTTTTTAATAAATTAAAAATTGTATAATTTACAACAATTAAAATTTTAACTTTCATTAGATTTTTATAATATTTCTATCAATGTCGTATTAGTTTATTCTAATACAATATATACCTATGATTGTTTTTTTATTTTATTACATCATTTCTATTTAATTAGAATTACCTAATATAATATCGTTATTTAATCTTCATAAACGGCCATTCCTCTACCTATAAGTGTAATTACTATTAATCCATCATATTTGCTGCATAGTTTCAGATGTATTTTTCATTATAAACAATTTATAGTGTTGTGCCGTCTATGCTATATAAGCAATTGCTAATATTACACAACCACTAATATAGGCAACTGGCGTATATTTCAATCTATGATTTTTAATCTTTATAAGTAAAGAATTTTTGTTTTCTTTTAGCTTCTTTCGTATTAGGGTTTTATTATTAATTATTACAACTCATAAGATTAGCGAGCAGTTAATGACAGAAGAAAATTCAAATTCCCAAACGATAGATACCGGCTTGGCATGTTTTGCGATTATGGCCAACTTCTTTGAAAAGCCGATTTCCATTGATCAAATCAAGCATAAATATGACCGGCAGAATTCGCATTTTGAGGAATATGAATTGTTGCAGCTGGCCAAGGAATTTTCTTTCAAAGCACGGTTTGTTGAGACCAAGTGGGAACGCTTGGATAAAACGAACCTTCCGGCAATCGCTCAAAGCAAAGACAATACTTACTTTATTCTCGGAAAAGCTGCAGAAGACAAGGTTTTAATCCAAGATCCCGCCAAAGGCAACCACCCCGAGGTTTTGAACAAAGAAGAATTTATGAATAGATGGAACGGCAGGCTCTTAATGATGACCTGCCGTGAGTTTATCAACGGCAAAAACCGCAAGTTTGACATCTCGTGGTTTATTCCGGCGGTGGTCAAATATCGCAGGCTGTTCGGCGAGGTTATTCTGGCCTCATTCTTTTTACAGCTGTTTGCGCTGGTGTCGCCGCTATTATTTCAAGTGGTAATTGACAAGGTGCTGGTCAATCGTGGTCTATCAAGCCTTGACGTGTTGATGGTGGCCTTAATCTGCATCGGTATTTTTGAAACTCTGCTCGGCGGGCTGCGCACTTATACCTTCTCACACACCACTACCCGCGTTGACGTGGAACTGGGCGCGAGTTTGTTTAAGCATCTTATCCGCCTGCCCTTATCCTATTTCGGCGTGCGGCGGGTCGGCGACACGGTGGCGCGGGTGCACGAATTGGAGAATATCCGCAATTTTCTGACCGGTTCAACCTTAACCCTGATTATCGACTTCTTTTTTACCATTATCTTTTTTACGGTAATGTTCTTTTATTCCAAGACTTTGACGCTGCTGGTTTTGCTCTCCATTCCGTTTTATGTGGTGCTGTCCTTATTCTTCACGCCGATTTTGCGCTCGCGGATTGATGAGCGTTTTCGCCGCGGTGCGGAGAACCAATGCTTTCTGGTGGAAGCGGTTTCTGGCGTGGAGACGGTTAAGTCGTTAGCCGTCGAGCCGCAGATGCAACGTCGTTGGGAGCAGCAACTGGCGGCTTATGTCGGGTCTTCTTTCAGAGCATCGCATATCAACAATATTGCCGGACAGCTCGTGCAGCTGGTGCAGAAAATCACCATGGCGCTGACTTTGTGGATTGGCGCCAGTCTGGTAATGAAAGGGGAGCTTTCGGTCGGGCAGCTGATAGCCTTTAATATGCTGGCCGGACGGGTTACTCAGCCGATTTTACGCTTGGCGCAATTATGGCAGAATTTTCAGCAGGCCAAAATTTCCATGGACAAGCTTTCGGATATTCTGAACAATCCGCCGGAGAATACGGACAATCTTTCCAAAGGATCTATGCCGGCTATTCGGGGTGATGTGGAATTTAAGGACATTACGTTCCGCTATGCGCCGGACGGGCCTGAGATTCTCAAAAAGATGAGTTTCAAAGTTAAGGCGGGGCAGAAAATCGGTTTCGTGGGGCCGAGCGGTTCTGGCAAATCGACCGTTACCAAGCTGATTCAACGGCTGTATATTCCGGAATCCGGCAAGGTGCTGATTGACGGGATAGATATTTCCACCGTTGATACGGCATGGTTAAGGCGGCAAATCGGCGTCGTTTTGCAGGAAAACTACTTATTTAACAAGAGTGTGCGAGAAAATATCGCCCTGACCAATCCGGCAATATCCATGGACAGGATTATTGCCGCGGCCAAGCTGGCCGGCGCGCACGATTTTATTACCGAACTGCCGGACGGCTATGACACGATTATTGAGGAACGCGGTTCTTCGCTTTCCGGCGGGCAAAGACAGCGGATTGCAATTGCTCGCGCTTTGGTCAACAATCCGCGGATTTTGATTTTTGACGAGGCAACCTCGGCGCTTGATTATGAATCCGAGCGGATTATTCAGCAAAATATGGCTTCAATCTGCAAAGGGCGGACGGTGTTTATGATTGCACACCGGCTCTCGACCGTACGGGAATGCGACCAGATTATCACCATTGAAAAAGGCGAGATTACCGAAACCGGCACGCATGACGAGCTTTTGAAACGCGGCGGGCGCTATGCTTATCTGTGGAACAGCCAGACTGCGCCGATTGTCCTCGCCAACGAGGAGGCTGCGGCATGATGGAGCAGCTCAAAAGATATTGGGAAATTGCCAAGCTGGCTCTGTTGCAGGAAAAAGCGTCCAAGGACAGCAAAATTAAAGGCATGAACCAGCATGAAAAAGAGTTTCTGCCGGCAGTGCTGGAAGTGACCGAAACGCCGCCGTCTCATGCGGCCAGGTTATTGACATACATCATCATGCTGATGTTTACGGTGCTGATTTTGTGGTCAATCTTAGGCAAAATCGACATTATTGCCACCGCAGCCGGAAAACTGATGCCGGCTTCAAACATCAAGACCATTCAAACCCTGACCGACAGCGAGATTGAAGAAATCTATGTTCAGGAAGGGCAATATGTCAAAGAGGGGCAAGACCTGATTAAATTTAACCAGACCGAGGTTCTGGCCAACATTAATCGGGTGGAAAATGAAATGGAAGCGTTGGAGATTGCCGTTGCCCGTTTGCAAGCATTGCTGACCGAAAAGCCGGAAGAAAATTTTGTTTATGATAAGGAGATTGACGAATACTTAATCAAAATGCACACGGGGCTGCTTAAAAGCCAGATGACCGAAAAAGCGGCCAAGATTGAAGTCCTGAATGGGCAGATTACCAAGGCCGAGAAAGAAAAGGACACCATTCAGGCTGACCTGACCCGCATTGAAAAGCTGCTGCCGAGTGTGCAGGAACGGATTGAGAAAAAGAAAATCCTCGTGGATAAGAAGCTTTTGGCGCGGCTGACTTTTCTGGAGCAGGAAGAAGAATTAACCAATTTGCAAGAGCAGCGCAACGTACAAGCCAAGAAAATGGCGGAAACCGAGGCGAACATTGAAGCGCTCAAAAAAGAACGGCGGCAATATCTGGCCGAGTTTGACAAGAATATTATGCAGGAGCTGACCGAAAGTCGCGAGAAACTGGCGTCTTATCAGCAGGAACTGATTAAATATGAAGAAGCTTTGAAACGCACCATCGTTAAAGCGCCGCTTTCGGGCTATGTCCAGCAGCTGGTTTATCATACCAAGGGCGGCGTGGTGGAAACAGCCAAGCCGATTATGAACCTGGTGCCGGAAGACTATAAGCTGGAGGCGGAAGTACAGATTTTAAACAAAGACATCGGATTTGTACGACCGGCACAGGACGTGGAAATCAAAATAGACAGCTTTCCGTTTACCAAATACGGTACGATTAAAGGCAAAGTCCGCAACATCTCCGGCGATGCGATACAAGACGAAAAGCTCGGGTTGGTGTTCAATGCCCGGCTGACGCTCTCGGATAACAAAATCAAAGCCGACGGACAGATTATCCAACTAAAACCAGGCATGAGCGTAACGGCCGAAATCAAAACCGGCAAACGCCGCGTGATTGAGTACCTGCTCTCCCCGGTGATGAAATATTTGAACGAGAGTATGCGGGAAAGGTAGGAATAACAAAATGAAAAATACAGAATATATTAAAATAACCGGAAAAAATGAATGTAATTGTGAACATGATTGTCTAAACAGGGCTAATCATATATTGCCGTTGACAACCTTACTTTCCAATATAAATGACGATAGTTTTGTTATGAGTGTTTCTGCACCCTATGGTGGAGGAAAAACATTTTTCATTCAAATGTGGCAAAATTATTTAGAGAAAGAAGGGGCTCACACTCTTTATTATAATGCATGGGAACATGATTTTTCATCCAACCCGTTAGCCTCATTTGTTAGTCATTTTGATAAAATGAGTAATATTAAACCCAAAACTAAAGATAAGATTAAAGGAATTGCCAAAGCGGTACAAAATGTAACGCTTGCGAGATTGCCAAGCATTATGGTTAATTTGTTTGGAAAAATTTGTGAAAATAAATTAGGAATCTCTCCAGATGAGTTTCGGGAATGCGTTGAGCTTTCAACTGAAATTGTCGACGATGCAGAGCAAGAGATAAACGCTATAAATAAAAAAGCATTAGAACTCATTGAAACTGCTAAAGATGAAGAAAAAGCCATTGATACTTTCAAATATCAATTAAATGCTTTAATTGATGAATTCAAAAAAGAAGAAAAGCCAATTAATAAAAAACTCATAATATTTATTGATGATTTAGACAGATGTAATCCCAAATTTGCAATAAAATTTTTGGAATACATTAAGCATTTATTTAGCTGTCCCAATTGTATATTTGTTTTGGCTTTAGATGAAAACCAGCTTAAATCTTCCGTTAATAAAATTTATGGTTCTGAAAATGCCGAAGGTTTTTTAGCAAAAATAATAGACTTTTATTTCAGACTACCTGCACCGGATATTTCAAATCTGATTGAGGTTTTAATTGAAAGATTTGGTTGGGATGTCGATGGCTTTTCTGTATTTCTGCCAGACACTCAAAGTCTAAGAATGAAACAGGCTTTTATAAGAATAATGAATGCACTGTCTGTTTGCTTATCTCTTACAGCCAGAGATATTGAACAAATTTTTCAAAATTTGAATATTATATACCGCAGCATTGAAAAAGATAAGCTGTCTCCTATCCATCTAGCGATTGTTTATATTGTTAACAATTATGCTTTTAAGGTTGGATGCTATGATAACGATAAAACAGCATTATTCAGTGCCATTTTGGGAAAAATATCTACACACAAGATGGCTAGACAAAAAGGGGATTATATGATACCGGATCATCGACATGGAAATCAAATAAATGCGGCCTCCTCTTTGGTTGATTTTTGCTACATTATTAATCAATATCAAGCATCTGAAGCTGAATGGGGGACAGATGCTTATATATCATTATCATCTAATTTGCAAAATTTTATGATATATGATCGCAGTTCTGAAGCCTTAATAACTGTTTTAAATAAGCAAATCGATGATATATTTATCAGAGATTAAACTAGCTATTGTATCAATACATAAATTATCATAATAGGTTATAACATAACTAGAATAACAATCGCTCTGTTATATGTTTCCACATATCTAGCCTGTCACTATTAGGCAATTTATATTTCTTTTATCATCTACAAAATTAGCAAATAATATATGTTCCTCTAACATTTTTGCATTATCAATAATATCTGGATCCATTTTTATATAAATTTCTTGTGTTGAAATTTACTAATAAATTTTCTGCATAGAGCAGTCAAACGGTCATAAAACTTGAGTTTCAGCTAATTTTATGCTAGTCTTTATATCAGGACAACCGTTGCGGAGAAGCGATTGTGACAGAAAAGACCGTTGAAGAACTGTTTAATGAAGATAAAATGCTGGTACGGGCAATGGACGAGCCGTTTTGCGCCGAAACGACAACAGTTTGTTTTATGATTTTTCGGTTTGGGCCGAAGAAGCAGATATTGCCAGGAATGACAAACTGACTTCTCTCTCATCCACACTTTTGGTACTAGGAGAAAAAATCCCGACTTATAAAAACATGGGTTTTCTGTTAAACAGTGAAAAAGCCGATATTATTTCGTAAAGGACGCCCAAGACGAAAAGAGCAAAGAATCTGCTTCCAACAACCGATTTAATCACCTGCGGGACATCTCCTCTCCCGAAAAGGCGACGGCTCCAGAAAAGAAAACTGTAAACACAGACCTGTATATGCAAAAAATTATGCAGGATTTCAAAACAGCAGGCAAGCTTTGAGGTATAGTTTTATCATTACCTGTTTTATTTTCGTCAAAGCGAAAGATACAAAAAAGCCCTGCTTTGAAACAGGACTTTTTTTAACATTAAACACGCTTTCAATAATTGGGCGTATCATTGGGATCATAGTTACCGTCGCCTTCAATGCCCAGTTTTTTGGTTACCCAAATCACCGGATCTATCGTCACGGTACCTATCAGGCTCAGGGCACCGAGAAATAAACGGCCGCCGGGAGACATAGCATCATCTTCATTTTTTATGGCCTCTTTAAGCAGCTTACAGCAAGGTGCATAGCCATTGTCTTCATTGCTCATAGTGTTGACGCTTTAGGGTTAATAATACAAATCTAATTGTTTTCATAAACTTATCAAAACAATTGGAATATACTCCGTTCTTCGGCAGAGTCAATCTATGCTTCTATTTTTTCACTACGCCCACTTTTTCCGCAACAAGAGCGGCAAAATCACGCGCCGTCTGCCGGCTGACATCATACAGCGGCAGGGAAAAGGCCGTAAAATCCATTCGGGCGCAGCGCTTTTGCAGAAAATTGTATTTATAACGAATGTTTTTGCGGGGATGCAGCACGATAACCGGCAGGCTGCGGAAACAGCAGCGGACAGTCCGGTATTCGGCGCAGACAATATCCCGCCAGGGCAAAATCCGGCAGTGATCAATTTTGATACCCTTGTCATCGGCAACCGCCACCGGATGACGCAGCAGATATTTATATCCCCACAGCAGCAGCGTGACGACAAACAAACCGATCAGCGTCTGAAACTGCCACCAAAACCAGCAGGCCGGATGGCGCGTACAGCAACCGATCAACAAAATCAGCGCCAGCAGATTCAACAGCAGCCAGACATAATTTTTCTTAAAACGATAATAGAAAATCCGGATCATTGCCAACTCCTTTGCTTATGGTTCTTTAGCAAAAGTATAGCATATTTTTCGGTTTGTTTCCAGCGCTGATAAATTTTATGATAATTTACAAATCATTGTTGAATATTGTCCGCCATATTATATTTATATTAGATACAGGGAGGAAATTATGGCTATCGGCTGGACAGACGACGATGCGGTTTTAGACCAGATTCAGGATTCAATCAACGACGAGCTATGCCGGGCGCGCCGCAACGTGCCTGACGGCGAAAGCCTGATGTTTTGCGAAGAATGCGGCGAAGAAATTCCCGAAGCCCGGCGCAGGGCCGTTCCCGGCGTCAGATTGTGCATCGCCTGTCAGGAAGAGGCCGACAAAAAGCAAAAAGCGGCCGAACTTTACAACCGTCGCGGCAGCAAAGACAGCCAGCTGAAATAACGAAAGGAAAAGATATGAGTATTGCGCACGCCATTTTTGCCGCCGGATGTTTCTGGGGCGTACAAGCCACTTTTGACAGCGTTCCGGGCGTGGTTGCGACCGAGGTCGGTTATACGGGCGGTGAAATGCATATGCCGACTTATCAGGAAGTCAGCACCGGACAAACCGGTCATGCCGAAGCCATCGACATCAGCTATGATCCCGAGAAAATATCCTATAAAGAACTTTTGGAAGTATTTTTCAACGCCCATGACCCCACAACCAAAAACCGTCAGGGGCTTGACATCGGGCCGCAGTACCGTTCCGCGGTATTTTACATCGGCGACGAACAGAAAAAAGAAGCCGAAAGCATGATTGAAAAAATCAACCAATCCGGACGTTATAAAAATCCCGTGGTCACCGAAGTTGTGCCTGCCGGCAGATTTTATCCGGCGGAAGGATATCATCAAAAATATCTTAAAAAACGCGGCAAAAAGTCATGCAGCGTCATCTTGTCCGAAGAAGAGGAAGAAGAAAGCGGCGGTGAGGAAATCTGGAGAAACAGACTTTCAGCCGAACAATACCGCGTCTTGCGGGAAAAAGGCACCGAGCGCCCGTTCAGCGGCAAATATCTTCATAACAAAGCGGACGGGACTTATGTCTGCGGCGCCTGCGGCAACCCTATTTTCGCTTCTTCTTCAAAATTTGATTCCGGCAGCGGCTGGCCGAGTTTTGACCGGGCAATTTCCGGCAGCGTAAAACTTACCGAAGACAACAGCCACGGCATGAAACGGATTGAAGTCAGCTGCGCAAAATGCGGTTCCCATCTGGGACACGTTTTTCCCGACGGTCCGACCGAAACCGGAAACCGTTTCTGCATCAATTCGGTTTCCATGGATTTTAAGGCAAAAAAATAAAGCCCGGCCGTTTACGGCGGGCTTTATTTTTGAGATTTGAGCGGCTAGAGATACCGGACATTGGCCTGAATATCCTGCAAAAGGATATAAAAGTCAGGAACATTGTCCTTTTTGCCGACCAACAATACGCGGCGCGGCGATACGTCATCATCTTCCAGCGCCCGGCTCATGCTTTCATAACACCAGCAGCCGGCAATCACATCGTCCGGGAGCCTGAAATCCGCCATACCGACTGCATCCAACGCCCGGTTCAGGGCTTCGGACGCTTTTGCTATCTGGCGCAGTTCAAAATACTCCGGAATGCGAACGCCGTACGCCTTGCAGAAAACATCCGTCTGTTCGGCCGTCAGCGGCGCCGGCGGAAGTTCAAGACTGAGATACAGGTTCGGATTGACGAATATGCCTGTCTCCTGGTTAAACACCGTCACCGGCGAGCAGCTTCCGTTTTTGAGCAGATATTGTCCGGCCTGAGGATAATTGTTCAGGTTGCGGCAATAAATGTCAAACGCGCAAGCCGAACAACCCAGCCCTTTCAACAAGCGCTCAAAAACGCTTCTGGCGACAAAGGTCTCCACAAAAGACTGAAGGTTTTCCGCCGGTTTGGGCGTTACCTGAATACAGCCGCGGACATGTTTGTTCATTCCCCAGCAGGTATCGTCGCCTTCAGCCCAATAAACCCCAAACACCAGTTCCGGAAAGCCGATTGCGGCTAGAGATTCATTGATGGAAACATAGTTTCGTTCCATAACGTCCCGAGCCTGCGGACTCGGCAAAACCGTGTTACGGTTTTCGCAAAAGCGGCAGGCGCGCGCATAGGAAGTGCTGCCGTCGCGTTCTTCTTTGGTTACGTAATATTCCGGCGTGATGAATACGCCGTCGGCAACCAAACCGGGAATCAATACCGGAAAATGAGCTCCATTGGTAAAATGAAAATCTCCGGTGCGGACATCTTCCAGATAACCGTAAAGCTCCTGCGGATTAATGGCGTGGTCCGACATGCAGGACGTCAACGCCTTGATTTGCTGTGCATTCATAAAGTCTGTATTTTTAATATTCTATGGTTTCTTGGCTTTTTCTCTCATAGCGGCCCTCCGCATTTTTGCAATAAACAGTCTGCGTATAGGGACCGGGACCATTCAACTGCTCGTCATAGCGTCCGCCTTCGCGGATGAAAAATTCATTGTCGCTGACACGGGTTAACGAACAATAGAGGTTATATCCGTGCAGCGGCAGCAGTTTTCCGTTCCAACATTGGCAGTAATGATCATCAATAACGACGATGTCATCATTCTCCACCGAAATAAAAACGTTTATCCCGAGGGGAATCAGTTTCAGATCGGCGCCGCGATACAAACACAGCGTATTCTGCCCGTCCGAAGCCGTGAAAAAGTCTGTTTGCGACCAATTGAACTCCAAGGTCAGCGCCAGAGGCTTATAACAGTCTTCCTCAAGCTTATAGAGCGTTGTCTGCTTATAAAGCAGATATCCTTTGTCCAGCACCTGATATTCCGGCCGGTTGAAATCCCCATACGGCGCAATGACGACGCAGCGGCGTTTCTCCCGGGAGTTTTCCGGAACAGCTTGCTTGTACCAAACCGAAGACAAGACGGGAGCCGAAAAAATAAATTCGGACATACCGATTTTTTCCAGCGCCGCGTTTACGGAATCGACAGCCAAAGACAGCCGAACCGCTTCATAGAGATCCGGCATTTCGCCGCCGATGCTCTGATAGTAAACCTCGGCTTCGCGATAAGTCAGCGGACGTGTTGAGAACTTCAGCGGAATATAGTGGTTTTCGTCAATGAAGACGCCATATTCCTGATCATAAACCGGCACGGCCGACGTTTCTCCGTTTTTTAAAAGATAACGTCCCTTTGCTCCCGAAGCTGCCAGTAAACCAACTTCAAACTTTTGTGCATTATACCAGATTGTCCGGCATAATTGCCCGTTTTTGTTAACATTCATAATATATTTAAATTTTTAAGGGTGAATAATAAGCTTATCAATTGGTGTTATGGCAAGTTTTTAGACAAAAGTCAAGCAGATTGTGTTTCGGTCAGATCGGCCAAACGCAAGCGGACAACACGTTCCAAACCGGCAACGGAAGTTTCCACCTGATAACCGATTTTGCCGCCGCTGAAAATGATGGTGTCAAAATTTTTTGCCGTCGAATCAAGCGTAACCGGAAAGGCTTTTTTCATGCCAATCGGCGAACAACCGCCGTGAACATAGCCGGTAACGGGCAGCAGCTCCTTGGATTTTATCATTTCCACGTTTTTCTCGCCGACCGCCGCAGCCGCTTTTTTCAAATCCAGCTCTTCGGCAACGGGGACCATAAAAACATAATGGTTTCTTGACTTGCTGACCGTTACCAGGGTTTTGAACACCTGCGCCGGATTTTGCCCCAAAGCCTGCGCCACCTCGACGCCGCTCAACGCTCCGGTGCCGGCATAACTGTAACTCTTATAAGCAATTTTATTCTTGTCCAAAATACGCATTACATTGGTTTTTTCCATTTTTTCACCCTTTTGACATTCGGATGAAACTGTTATAACGCAATGAGGGAAACTTTGGCAAGCCTATTTCCGGAGGAATATTGGAAAATTAAAAAAGAACAAAAAAAGGATGCCGGAGCATCCTTAAATGAAATCATTTCTGAGCCAGAGAGGCTTCTTCCCAGGTGGTGAGGCCGGCTTTGCTCCAGTCCAGCGGAATATTGTCAACATGCTGCAAACGCACGATGTAACTGTCTTTGATGTTTTCCAGAATCATTTCGACGATTACGACTTCATTGGCCTTGCGCAGACTTTCCCGCACGGAAGGATGAATATAGTCAAGAATGATGTTCTGTTCTTCGTTGCGGCGGAAAAGCGCGTGATCTTTGCCGTCATAAACAATGCGCGGAGACTGCGGCTGGTTTTTCTTCGCTTCGATAAAGAAGTAAATTTCCCCTTCTTCACCTTCGGCAATCATAAATTTCTTTTCTGTGGTAAAGCCAGCCATGATATTGTCCGGAAAAAAATCAGTAAGACAGGCTGCCCGCTTTACGCGTCATCATTACGGACGACAGCGTTTTTTGAGAATCATTGCGGAGTTCGGCGCCAAAAGCCTTAGCCACGGACTTCAGATCCTTGGCATATACTCCCTTGTTCAAATCAGCTTCGCGGCCGCCATAGACGACGTTTTTAATTTTTTTATCAGCCAATTCCATTATAATTCTCCTATAATTTATTTCTATTTCCAGCATAATATTTTAGACAAAAAATGTCAATCAATATCCACGCCGATTTGCACATTTAATGAATGTGTAACATTTAATGTTTAATAAGGTTTTAATTTTCTTAAAAAAAATCCCTCCGCCGGTAGCGGAGGGACTGTGCAATACCCGATACGGGAATTATTTTTTCCAATTGACCAGATGATCCAGAAAAGCATCTACAAAATCGACTCTGCGGTTTTGGTAGTCCAGATAATAAGCATGTTCCCAGACATCAACGGTAATCAGCGGCTTCATACCGTGCGCCAAAGGCGTATCGGCGTTGGAGGTTTTGAGAACCAAAAGCTTGCCGTCTTTTTCGGCCAGCCAGGCCCAGCCGCTGCCAAACTGCGAAGTGGCGGCATTTTTAAACTCCTGACGGAAGTTCTCATAAGAACCGAAATCGCGTTCAATTTTTTTCAGCATTTCACCTTCCGGGCGGCCGCCGCCGTTCGGTGACATACAGCTCCAGAAAAAGGCGTGATTCCATGCCTGTGCCGCATTGTTGAAAATCAGCGCATAAGACGGATTGTCCGCCGTTTTTCTGACTACGTCTTCCAAAGGCATTGCGGCAAATTCGGTATCCTTTACCAGCTTGTTGAGATTTTCGACATAAGTCCGGTGATGTTTTCCATAGTGATACTCCATGGTCGTCGTTGAGATATACGGCTCCAGAGCATTCATTTCATAAGGCAGCGCGGGTAAATCAAAGGACATATTTTTTCTCCTGTCATAAAATTAATTGTTCTTGTTTCTTTTTATATAGGCATTGGTTCCGATTTCATCAAGCATCTTCTGATTTTTTAGGTCATCTTCCTTCAGTTCGCGTTTTTTACGGTTGTCGTCAACAATCTCATAAGTTTTCTGCTCTTTGAACATATCGGCGATAACATCGCGGACTTCGGCAATTTTCCGGCGAACCTGCTCAAGCTCGTTTTCGAGCCAGCGTCTGAATTCGAGGTAGCGCTTGGTATAGGCGCCAAAATCGCCGACATAGCCTTCGCTGCGGGCAAAATCTTTTTCCTGTTCATATTCTTTCAGCAAACGGCGCAGATTTTCGATCAACTGTTCTTCCTTGTTTTGATATTCGGTTAAAATCTTGCGCTGTTCGTCAATCTGAAACTTTTGAATGCGGGTCAGGGTCTGCAGCGAGCTTTTCATCGGCGTTTCTCTTTACTCTACGCGGGATTGTACGGAACGGCCAGAATCGCTCCCAGCTGCTCATAGCACTCGGCCAGAGATACCCGCTCCTTTTTGCCTTGCGACAAAAAGGCTTCAATCTTCGGATAATAGAAAATTGCCTCGTCCACTTCGCGGTTAGAGCCTTTTTTATAAGCGCCAAGACGAATCAGCTCCGCCATGTCTTCATAAGCGGCAATATATTTGCGCGCTTTGGAAACAATCTGATTTTCCTCCGGCGTATTGCAATCGGGCATGGTTCGCGAAATGCTGCGCAGGATATTGATGGCAGGATAGCGGTTACGCTCGGCAATGGAGCGGTCAAGGACGATATGACCGTCAAGAATCGAACGAACCGCGTCGGCAATCGGCTCGTTATGGTCATCACCGTCCACCAAAACCGTAAACAGACCGGTAATGGTACCATTGCCGGAACCGGGGCCGGCACGCTCCAGCAGGCGCGGCAGCTCCGCAAACACGCTCGGCGTATATCCCTTGGAGGCCGGCGGTTCTCCGACCGAAAGCGAAATTTCGCGCTGAGCCATGGCAAAACGGGTAATGGAATCCATCATACACAAAACATTTTTGTTGAGGTCTCTGAAATATTCCGCCACGGCCATGGCCGTATAGGCGGCCTGCCGGCGCATCAGCGGGCTCTCATCCGAAGTGGCCAGAACCAAAACCGATTTGGCCAGCCCTTCTTCGCCCAACGTGTCTTCCACAAACTCCTTGGCCTCACGTCCGCGTTCGCCGATCAGACCGATTACGGAAACATCAGAATCGGTATTTTTGGCCATCATAGACATCAGGGTCGATTTGCCGACGCCGGATCCGGCAAAAATGCCCATACGCTGACCTTTGCAGATGGTCAAAAACGTGTTAACAGCCTTTACGCCGAGGTCTACCTTGCCGCATACCCGGTCGCGAAACGCCGCCGGCGGCGGAGACGCCTTGATATGATAAGCGGTGCCGCCCTTTATCAGCGGCCCTTTGCCGTCTATCGGCTCGCCAAAGGCATTGATTATCCGCCCCAGCCAAGACGAATGCGGATAAATCACCGGCGCGGCGTTTTCAACCTCAACCCGGCAGCCCAGCCCGACGCCCTCCAGAGAACCGTAGGGCATAAACAGCAGCTTTCCCTGACGAAAGCTGACCAGCTCGCAGGAAATTTTCCGTCCGTCAGCGCTGAAAACCGTACAGCGGTCGCCGATTGACAAATCCGAGCGAATGCCGCTGACTTCGATAAACAATCCCTGAACGGCAGAAACCCGGCCGTAATAAGAACAGTCCCCGATCTTGTTTATTTCGCTGATAATGTTATCTAATATTGCGGCCAAATCGTCCTCCGATGAAAAATCTTATATATATGTAGCATCAAAGCCCGGAAATTTCAGCTTTGCATTGCGGTTATTCACAATAAAAAACAGGGCGATAAATATTTTGTTAATAATTATTAACAGGGCATTCAAAAAAGTTAACAAATAAAAAATTAAGCTATATTATCTAACCATAATCTGATTTTAAATTTTGGGGGAAGCGGTATGCGCGTTTTACTTGTTGAAGATGATTATGCAATATCTCAAAGTATTGAGACAATGCTGAAAAAAGAGGGTATGATTGTCGATACGACGGATTTGGGCGAAGACGGTCTGGAAATCGGCAAACTGTACGATTATGACATTATCATTCTGGATCTGATGCTGCCGGACATGAACGGCTATGAAGTGCTGAAGAGTCTCCGTGCCGCAAAGGTCAATACCCCGGTTTTGATTTTGTCCGGCCTCTCGGAACCCGACAAAAAGGTCAAAGGCCTCGGTTACGGCGCCGACGACTATCTGACCAAGCCTTTCGACAAAGCCGAACTTCTGGCGCGTATTCAAGCCGTTGTCCGCCGCTCCAAAGGTCATTCCAACTCCATTATCCGTACCGGGGACGTCGAGGTTAATCTGGACACGCAAACCGTTACGGTCGGCACAAAAACCCTGCACCTGACCGGCAAAGAATACGGAATTATGGAGCTTTTGTCTTTGCGCAAAGGATCTACTTTAAACAAAGATCAGTTTCTTAACCACCTCTACGGCGGTATTGACGAACCGGAACTCAAGATTATTGACGTGTTCATCTGCAAGCTGCGCAAAAAGCTTGAGAAGGCTTCCGGCGGCAAAAACTACATCGAAACGGTCTGGGGACGCGGCTATGTCCTGCGTGATCCCGACGAGATAAAAAAATAACAATTCTCGTTTTAGAATAAAAGTGAAGGCCGCTTGTATCAAACGGCCTTTGTTTGTGTTTCTGGAAAATATTATTTGCGCAAAACCTCTGAAATCAACGGACGTTTAGGCGTCAGGCTGGCCGGACGAATGAAACGCGGCATATCATCGTCCTTACCGCTTTCTGAAGCAGCGTCTCCGGGAATGATCAGAGCTTCATCCGGCATCAGGCGGACGGCGGCTTCTTTCATCAACTTAGATTGATAAGCGCACGATACGCCGGAAATGGCGCCGTAAAAATCATTCATTCCTTTAATATTCTCTCCCTTGCCGAGATACAAAATTCCACCGGGAATCTGCATATCGTGAATTTTCTCGCTCAGCTTGTACTGAATATCGGGCATGAAGAAGCGCAGAACGTTGCGGCAGAAAATGATGTCAAACTTTTCATTGAAAGTTAAATCGTCAAGAAGATTATAGCGCCGAAACTCAACCATTTTCTTGATTTCGTCGTTAACGCGCCAGCTGTCTCCGTCCAGAGTAAAATTTTCCACCATGGTTCCGGCATTCAGACCGGTCTGGATTTCAAACTGGTCATAATATCCGCGCTGCGCTCTGGCTATGGCCGTTGAAGACAAATCCGTTCCGATGATGTTTACCTGCCAGTCGCTCAGACCGATCAGGCGGCTTACGCAAATGGCTATTGAATAAACTTCCTGTCCGGTAGAGCAGCCCAGACTTAAAATACGCAGTTTTTTCTGGCTGCGGTTAGCTTCTTTAACCAACGGCAGGACATAGTTTTCAAACTGTTCAAACACAGCATAGTCCCGGAAAAAGCGCGTATCAGAAAAAGCCAGCGTTTCAATAACCTGCGAAACCAGCGCCTTATGCCCGGATTTCAAATCGGCAATCAAGTCTTCAACGCTCGGATAGTTTTTTTCGCGGATGAAATTTGAAATCTTCTTGTCAATGGCAAAATATTCACGTTCGGAAAAGCTCCATCCCGCATTCTGGTGCAAAAGCTCTATCAGAAATTCAAAATCCGTTTTACGCATCGGCTCCCCCTACAGCAAACCCAAAATGGTTATTTTGCTTTCGATAATGTCCTCATCAAAAGGTTTCATAATATAATCGTCGGCACCGCCCTGAAGCGCTTCTTTTATTTTGGCTTTGTCAATCAGGGAGGAGCAGAAAATTATTTTGGGCTGTTTCAGCTTGGTATTGGAACGAATCATATACAAAACATCTATTCCATCCATCATTTGCAGCCGCCAGTCCATAATGATCAAATCGAGATTACCGGTTTTCCATTGCTTAATAACTTCTTCCCCGTCTTCGGCTTCGATGGTTTCAAAGCCCAAATTGCCCATGATTTTGGATAAAACCATGCGGATTATTTTTGAATCGTCTGCTATTAAACAAGTAGCCATATATTCATCCTTTACCCGATTATCAAACCGTAGTCATCTCCTTCTGATATGCTTACAGGCAGTTCAGAAGCCTTGAGTAGTTCTTTCAAATAGAAGACCGGAGCATACTGGGCGAGGTATTCTGCCTCCGCTCCGGACAACAAGGTGGTGAGAACGGTTTTCTTTTGTTCAGACAGCTTTGTTAAACTATAAATATTAACATAAAGTTTACGCCCATTCTCTTTAACGCTTATTTTTCCGTCGCGGATGACAAGGTCCGCCAAGGCCATCACACACACCATTATGATCCTGGCATAAGATGTTGTATAGTCCCCGATTTCAAGCTCGATCTTACTGTTTTGATTTCCAATTGTTTTCAGATAATCAGCCGTCGTTTTCCTTACCAAAGCGGCATCTTCCAGATTGGCGTTGTTCAGCCCGAATGCCATGCGGAAAAATTTCAGCCTTGCCGCCAAAACCTGTGAACTGGTCTTGAGAATCGAGCGGATGTCGTCAAGGAAATCCATATCGCCTTCTTCCAAAAGTTCAACCGCGTTGGCCACGGCTCCGATGTTGCCTATCAGGTCATGGCTGATGCGGGTACAAATAAGTTCGGAGATATGTGACGGAATCGTATTCATTTCGGCCTTTCATTAAAAACTATATAAATCCGTATTCATAAACCGCTGGTCCTCCCGGGACATTCTGGTATAATCCAGTTCGCGGAGCATCGGGTCTTCCAGCAGCAGAAAACCGGTGGAGGCTTTCAGATAAGGCTTGTTACCGCCCAATCCCCAGGTCACCTCGTCTTTGTTGTCCGGCGTGCCGTATTTCTGATTGACCTTCTTCCAGAAATCAAACACTTTGATATTCCGCAAATAAGCCGCCTTGGCGCCGCTGCCGACAATCTTGCCGGACATACTCTTATAAATAATACGATAAACTTTGTTATTGGTAAAGTTACTTGTTAGTTTTATTTCAATTTCTTCCTTGGTGGAAAATTTTGAATATTTTACGGTGTCTACATACTGATGATTGGCGCTTTTGGCCATTTTGACCACGCAGTTCATCAACCGTTCATAGCCGACCACCCCGGCTCCGCGGCATTTTTCTTCATTACGCCACTTGATAAAATTCGGAATTTCATAATTCTGGGAAATTTTCTTGAAACCGCGCGTCATCATGGCCTTGTCGGCCTGAGACAGCGTCATGCGCAGCATAATGCCCGAGATGTCAAAGACCGAGGCATTGGAACGTTTGTCCGATTGTTTGGAACCGTTGACCAGACTGCGGAGGCTGGCATCGGCCGAATCATCGCCGCTTAACTGCGGCATACCGTCTTCGGCGCCTGTTTCACCTTTGCCGATTGAAAGCGGCACGCTGCCGGCCAGTTTGTCGACCCAGGTTCCCGAAACATCCGGCAACGGCAGAGCCGACAGGGATTCTTTGTCCTGCTTTTGCAGCGTATCGGTCAGAGTGCCGGCAATCGGCTGCGGTGCGGAATCCGCCTTGCCTGTATTGCTTCCGGCTACCGGAGCAACGGTCTTGTTTTGAGAGGCCGGACGCGATGCCGGCGGAACGGCGTCAAAACCGGGGCGGTTCTTTTGGATCATGGGAATTACGGGAAGAATGTCAGAATCCGGTTCGGTCGTAAAAGCATCCGCGGTATCGTCATCAAGCGCCATATCCTCTGCAGACATCAACGGCGCCGTTCCGGCGGCGGGTCCCTGATTCAGCTGACCGGCCAGAGCATTGATCTCCGCAGCGCCGTTCAAAGGGACATAATCTTCGCCGGCGCGAGCCGTCTGCGGCAGACAAAAAGCCAGAGCCAGGCAAATATACAAGAACCTTATCATTTATTTTTCTTCATTCGTTTCTTTAACATTGGCTTATGTTATATTCTTTTTTGCAACATATCAAACATTTCAACATATTTATCAAAAGAACTTTTATATTTACTTTTTGCGCTCAAATGCCTATAAAGGGGTATGATTTTAACGGGACAGGAAAACATGAGCGAAAAAGTTGTGCATATTGTCGGCGCAGGTCTGGCCGGAAGCGAAGCCGCGTGGCAGGCGGCCAAACGCGGCATTAAAGTCATTATTCATGAAATGCGGCCGCAAAAATATTCTCCGGCCCATAAAACCGACAAATTTGCCGAATTGGTATGCTCCAATTCCTTTCGTTCCGACGATGCCGAGCATAACGCCGTAGGGCTGCTGCATGAAGAAATGCGCCGGGCAGGTTCTTTAATCATGGAATGCGCGGACGCCACAAAAGTTCCGGCCGGCGGCGCTTTGGCCGTGGACAGAGAAGCCTTTGCAGCTATGGTCAGCGAAAAAATCCGTTCGCATCCTCTGATCAAGATCATCCACGAAGAAATCACCGCCCTGCCCGGCGAAGATTTCGGCGAGGTTATCATTGCCAGCGGGCCTCTGACTTCCGAGGCTTTGGCCAAAGATATCCTGGCCGCCGCCGACAACCAGTCGCTGTCTTTTTTTGATGCCATTGCGCCGGTGGTTTTCAAAGACAGCATCGACTTTTCAAAGGCATGGTATCAGTCCCGTTACGACAAGGGCGACAAGCTTGACTACATCAATTGCGCCATGAATCGCGAGCAGTATTACAACTTTATCAACGAAATCAAAAAAGCCGAAAAAGTCGAATTTCACGACTGGGAAGAGGTTCATTATTTTGAAGGCTGCCTGCCGATTGAGGTTATGGTCGAGCGCGGCGACGAAACCCTCGCTTTCGGGCCGATGAAACCCATCGGACTGACCAATCCCCACAGCAGCGAAAAACCCTATGCGGTGGTTCAGCTGCGCCAGGACAACAAAGAAGACACGCTGCGCAATATGGTCGGCTTTCAGACCAAGCTGAAATACGGCGAGCAGCAGCGGATATTCAGGATGATTCCGGGACTGGAGAACGCCGAATTCG
The DNA here is from genome assembly GCA_944390895.1 of uncultured Alphaproteobacteria bacterium. Classification (GTDB taxonomy): domain Bacteria; phylum Pseudomonadota; class Alphaproteobacteria; order RF32; family CAG-239; genus CAJLXD01. Next base: position 4,681 of record CALXRQ010000014.1, on the reverse strand, counting down.
CCAGACTGGGCGGCATTCATAAAAACACGTTTATCAAAAGCCCTATTCTGCTGGATCGCTTTTTATGCCTGAAAAAACGTCCGAATATCCGCTTTGCCGGACAAATCACCGGCTGCGAAGGCTATATCGAAAGCGCTTCGGTCGGTTTCCTGGCCGGGTATTTCGCCGCTTGCAGACTTAACGGCACTGCAGGAGAGCTGCCCCCGCGCAGCACGGCTTTCGGCTCAATGCTGAATCATCTGATTGACGATACCAACATTGAAAATTTTCAGCCGATGAATATCAATTTCGGCATTTTTCCGACTATTCAAGGAGAAGTTACGCCCAACGGAAAATTCCGCAAAATCAAAGGCGCTGACCGCAAAAAAGCATACAGCGAGCGAGCTTTGCGCGAAATAGAAGAATGGATAAAGAAAATATGACCATGAAAATCCGGCATAAAAACAGAAAACAGGAAAACTTTCCGGTCGGCATGATGATATTTGACCGGAGCAAGCGGCAGCTGGTTTTTGACTATTACCGTTTTGCCAGATATGCCGACGACGTGGCCGATGATCCTAAACTTAAACCCCAGCGCAAGGTTGAACAACTCTATCAGCTGGAAGACATTTTTCTGAACAACAAGCCCTATAAGGGGCAGAAATTCAGGTTTGTCCGCGAACTGCGGCAGAAATTTGCGGAATTCGGTCTCTCTACCTCGCTGGCGACCGATCTTTTAATCGCGTTTCGGAAAGACGCCATGGGTTTTGAGTATCAGACCTGGGGACAATTGGTCGACTATTGCAAATATTCGGCGGCGCCGGTGGGGCGCTTTATGCTGGCCGTACATGACGAGAACCCTTCCACCTATCTGCCGGCCGCTTCTTTATGCGTGGCTTTGCAGATTGTCAACCATATACAGGACCTGAAATATGACGCCGAGCTGCTGGGCAGGATATATCTTCCGTCGGAACTGACAGAAAAATATCATATTATGCCCGAAGATCTGAGAGCGGACAAATCTTCGCCGGGACTGAAAAAGGCGATTGAGAAAATCATGGAAAAAACCAGAGGGCTGATCAAGGAAGGCGAAATACTGCCGCAGATTATACGCAGCGCAAGTTTGCGTGCGGAGGTATGTATTATCCTTTCGTTAACCAATATTATGGTAAAAAAGATATTGAAAGGCGACGTTTTGGCCAAGGAAATCAAGCTTTCCGCATGGAATTGGCTTTGCGGCGTCACCGGCGGCCTGATCCGCTCGCTATTTTGTAAAAAGAAAACATTGTCGGAGCATAAATGAACAGCATTAAACGAATGGTAAAAAAATCCGGGACTTCTTTTTTCTGGAGCATGAGGCTTTTGCCGCTCGGCAAAAGAAACGCCATGTATACCATTTATGCCTTTTTCCGGCATATTGACGATATTGTCGACGGCGACAAGGACGTCGGTGAAAAACTTGAACTGATTGAAGCCTGGCGTCAGGAACTTGACAACATTTACGACAAGAAAACGCCGGTTACCGAAATCGGCCGGAAAATTTACAAAAACTGTATGCGTTTCAAACTGCCGAAATCCGAATTCATCAAACTGATTGACAGCATTACCATGGATTTGCCCAACCCGGTGCAGGCACCGAGTATGGAAGAATTTAACCGTTACTGCCGCGGCGTGGCCGGTGTTCCGGGAAACTTGTCGCTGCGCATATTCGGCTGCGAGGATGAGAAACTGATTGAAAATCTGGCTACGACTTTGGGAACCGCCCTACAGATTACCAACATCCTGCGCGACGTTAAAGAAGATGCCATGGCCGACCGGCTGTATATTCCCAAAGAGTTTCTGGAAAAGGCCGGCATTACCTCTACGGATCCGCAAAGCGTTATCGTAGACAAGAACCTGGCCATTGCCCGCGAAGAGCTGGCACAAATTGCCGCCAAAAACTATGATGAGGCATACGGACTGATAAAGCGGCTTGACAAGAAAACCGCACGTTCGGTTATGATTATCGCCAGCATTTACAAAAGATATTTTGACATTATGCAAAACCGCGGCTGGGAAGTGATATCTCCAAAACCGACAATCGGCAAAATGAAAAAACTCGGTCTGGCGCTGCGGGCCTTTTTCAGCTAGAAGCTAATGAGCAGAACTGCCGTAACATATCATATTATCGGCGGCGGCATTGCCGGACTGTCCGCAGCAAAGTTTATCAAAGACAAGAATCCCGAAAACCATGTCATTTTATACGAAGCGGCGCATAAGCTCGGCGGGCGCTGTTTTTCCTTTTATGACGCCAAACTTGACCGTACGATAGACAATGCCACGCACGTTATTCTCGGTGCCAACAAAAATGTCCGGGCTCTGACCGGAGAACTTGAATTTGACGGCAGAGCGCGTTTTTGGAACGGTCAATACTGTGACAATCAGGCGCAAAAGTTTGCCGGGCATATTCTGCTTTCCGTTTTCAACACGCAGCCTGAGGATATCGGCAAAAACCTGACCCGCAAACTGTTTTGGAAACTTTTTCCGTTTATGCCGGCGCAGCTGAAGGTTTATTTTTCCAAAGGGAACCTCAGCGCCAAGCTGGTCGAGCCTTTGAGCCGTTATGCCGACGAAATTCGTTTGGGGCACGTGCTGCAGCAGGCGGAAATTTCAAAAAAATATATTCAAACTCTTATTTTCAACAAGGGAAAAGTCGCCGTCGGCCCTAAAGACAAAATCATCTGCGCGCTTGACGCCGCCGCTTACAAACGCGTCTTCGGCGGCGAAGAATTTGAGTTTAATGAAATATGCAACGTTTTTTTCAGAACCAGCACGTCGCTCAGTCTGCCCGACGAAGCCTCCTTCGCCGCAACGCCCGACAATATCGGCGACTGGATTTTCATTAATGACGATGTTGTCGGGGTCACGATTTCCGACAGCGGCAGCATTACGGAAAGCGATGACGAACTTGCCCGTCTGCTCTGGAAGGAAATCCGCGCCATAAGAGGGTTGAAACCGGCGTTTCTTCCGCCTTACCGCGTTATGCGCTATCCGCAGGCAACCATACGTCAAGATGACATTAACAATCAAAAACGTCCGAACAGCGCCGCCAGTCCTTACAAAAATATGGCTCTGGCCGGAGACTGGACGATGAAAAACTGGCCTTGCTGTCTGGAGGCCGCCGTCGTTTCGGCCAAGCGAGCCGTTGATTTATGTATAAAATATAAACACATCTAATAATTAAATTCAGATAAGTTTAAAACATTTTCAGCGGCCCAAAGGTTGACAAATTCCCGCGTCGGGTCATTCTGGTGCTTGACACCAGAATCCAGGTTTAATATTGATTCCTTATTCCACCTGGATGCCGGATCAGGTCCGGCATGACAGTAAAAAAAACTGTCATGTTGAGCGCAGCGAAACATCCCAGCCTTACCACAACTGTCATGTTGAGCGCAGCGAAACATCTCAGCCTTATCACAACTGTCATGTTGAGCGCAGCGAAACATCCCAGCCTAACCACAACTGTCATGTTGAGCGCAGCGAAACATCTCAGCCTTATTAACGTTGCTGAGACCCTTCGACAGGCTCAGGGTGACAATACACCATTAATGCCCCGGGTGCTGCCCGGTCATTCCGGTGCGTTTTTTCTTTTGTCATTCTGGTGCTTGACACCAGAATCCAGGTTTAATATTGATTCCTTATTCCACCTGGATGCCGGATCAAGTCCGGCATGACGGTAAAAAAAAGGGAGTCCGGAGTGACAGGAGAAGATAATGTACCCGGAGTAACAGAAAAGTTTATTGACTCATATGCCAACTCTAAATAAATTATTCCTATGAAAACAATGTATGTTTATATCATAACCAACAAAACCAACGGGACTTTATATATCGGAGTTACCAATAATTTAATCCGACGTATCTATGAACATAAAAACAAATTGATAAAAGGATTTTCATCCAAATATAATTTAGATCGTTTAGTTTATTATGAAATATTCGAAGACGAAACAAACGCTATCCAACGTGAAAAAACACTAAAAAACTGGAACCGTAACTGGAAAAAAGACTTAATTGAAAACGTCAATCCCGAATGGAAAGATTTATATAACGAACTGTTAAATTAAACCTATTTCTTTTTTCTGTTATTTTGACATTCTTTTATATCATGCTGAACTCCCCCTCTTTTGCCATGCCGCCCATGATCCGGCATGACATTTTAATACTCTGCCATTCCAGTGCGTTTTTTCTTTTGCCATTCCGGTGCGTTTTTTCTTTTGTCATTCCGGTGCGTTTTTTCTTTTGTCATTCTGGTGCTTGACACCAGAATCCAGGTTTAATATTGATTCCTTATTCCACCTGGATGCCGGATCAGGTCCGGCATGACAGTAAAAAAAACTGTCATGTTGAGCGCAGCGAAACATCCCAGCCTTACCACAACTGTCATGTTGAGCGCAGCGAAACATCTCAGCCTTATCACAACTGTCATGTTGAGCGCAGCGAAACATCCCAGCCTAACCACAACTGTCATGTTGAGCGCAGCGAAACATCTCAGCCTTATTAACGTTGCTGAGACCCTTCGACAGGCTCAGGGTGACAATACACCATTAATGCCCCGGGTGCTGCCCGGTCATTCCGGTGCGTTTTTTCTTTTGTCATTCTGGTGCTTGACACCAGAATCCAGGTTTAATATTGATTCCTTATTCCACCTGGATGCCGGATCA